>NZ_JBXVPZ010000342.1:0-10641 GCF_057961495.1 Streptomyces sp. P5F9
GTGCGGGGGGTCATCGGGGGTCGCCTTCCTCGGACAGGTGCGGGTAGAGCGGGTGCTTCGCGGCCAGTGCCTCCGTGCGAGCGCACAAGTCCTCGATGTCCGGGGCCGGTTGGAGGGCCAGTGCGATCACGTCGGAGACCTCGGCGAAGTCCTCCTCCGTGAAGCCTCGCGTGGCCAGCGCCGGGGTGCCGATGCGCAGGCCCGACGTGACCATGGGAGGGCGCGGGTCGAACGGCACGGCGTTGCGGTTGACGGTGATGCCGATCTCGTGGAGCAGGTCTTCCGCCTGCCTGCCGTCCAACTCCGAGTCGCGCAGGTCCACCAGGACCAGGTGCACGTCCGTGCCGCCGGAGAGAACCTTCACGCCGGTGGCCGCTACGTCGGCTCGGGTCAGGCGTTCCGCGAGGATGCGGGAGCCGGCCAGCGTGCGGGACTGGCGTTCCGCGAACTCCGGTGACGCCGCGACCTTGAACGACACCGCCTTCGCGGCGATGACATGCTCCAGGGGGCCGCCCTGCATGCCGGGAAACACCGCCGAGTTGATCTTCTTGGCGAGGTCGGCCTCGTTGGTGAGGATGACTCCGCCGCGCGGGCCGCCGAGCGTCTTGTGTGTTGTCGTCGTGGTCACGTGTGCGTGCGGGACCGGGTTCGGGTGGAGCCCGGCAGCTACCAGGCCCGCGAAGTGCGCCATGTCGACCATCAGCAGGGCGCCCACCTCGTCGGCGATCCGCCGGAAGGCCGCGAAGTCCAACTGCCGTGGATACGCCGACCATCCGGCGATGATCATCTGGGGGCGGTGTTCCTTCGCGAGGCGCTCCACCTCGTCCATGTCCACCAGGTTGTCGGTCTCCCCCACGTGGTACGGCACCACGTTCAGCATCTTGCCGCTGTAGTTGAGGCGCATGCCGTGGGTGAGGTGGCCGCCGTGGGCGAGGTCGAGGCCGAGGATCGTGTCGCCGGGCTTCAACAGGGCGAAGAACACTGCCGTGTTGGCCTGCGCGCCCGAGTGCGGCTGGACATTCGCGAAGCCCGCGCCGAACAGGGACTTGACCCGCTCGATCGCCAACCGCTCGGTGACGTCGACGTGTTCGCAGCCGCCGTAGTAGCGGCGGCCGGGGTAGCCCTCCGCGTACTTGTTGGTGAGCACCGAGCCCTGCGCCTCCAGTACGGCGGAGGGCGCGAAGTTCTCGGAGGCGATCATCTCCAACGTGGACTGCTGGCGGTGCAGTTCGGCGCGGAGCGCGGCGTGGACCTCGGGATCCAGTTCCGCCAAGGGGGTGTTCAGCGCGTTCATACGGCGTTCGCGTCCTTCCGGCTAGCCGCGGAGGCGGGACATCGTCGGGTCGAACAACGGCTCCTCGGCCACAACGGCCTCGACCCGCTGGTCGAAGTAGCCGATGTGCAACGTGGTGCCGGGGGTGGCGAGTTCCGCCGGGAGCCAGACGTAGGCGATGCCCTTGCCGATGGTGTAGCCGTAGGCCGCGCTGGTGACGTAGCCGACGGCGCGCTCGCCGTCGTAGACCGGCTCCTTGCCCATGACGACGGAGTGCGGGTCGTCGATGGTCAGGCAGGTCAACTGCCTTTGTACGTCGGTCTTTCGGCGTTCCAGTGCCGCCTTGCCGATGAAGTCGCCCTTGTCGAGTTTGACGGCGAAGCCGACGCCGGCCTCGTAGGGGTCGTGCTCGTAGGTCATGTCGGTGCCGAAGGAGCGGTAACCCTTCTCCAGGCGGAGGCTGTTGAAGGCGCCGCGGCCCGCGATGACACCGCCGAGGGGCTTGGCCGCCTGCCACAGGGTGTCCCAGAGTTTCTGGCCCTGGTCGGCGGTGGTGTACAGCTCCCAGCCGAGTTCACCGACGTACGACAAGCGCATGGCGGTTACCGGGACCGTTCCAACGTAGGCGTGTTTGGCGCGGAAGTACTTGAGGCCTTCGTTCGTGAAGTCCTCGTCCGTCAAGGGCTGGAGGACCTTCCGGGCCAGTGGGCCCCACAGGCCTATGCAGCAGGTACCGGGGGTGATGTCTCGGACCTGGACCGTTCCATCGGCGGGGAGGTGGCGGGTGAACCAGTCGAGGTCGAGGTTGCCGTTGGCGCCGACCTGGAAGCGGTCGCGGGCCAGGCGGGCGACGGTGATGTCGCTGCGGATGCCGCCGTCCTCGTCCAGCAGGAGGGTGTACGTCACCGAGCCGACGGACTTGGCGACCTTGCCGGTGACCAGGGCCTCCAGGAAGTCGGCGGCGCCGGGGCCGGTCACCTCCAGACGCTTGAGGGCCGTCATGTCGTACATCGCGACGGTCTCGCGGGTGGCCTGGGCCTCGGCGCCGACGACGGGCGACCAGTACTGCGCCGCCCAGTCGTTCGGGGTGGGGATCGAACGGCCTTCCAGCAGGCCCGAGTTGGCCTCGTACCACTGCGGGCGCTCCCAGCCGTTCGCCTCCAGGAAGACCGCGCCGTGTTCCTGCTGGCGGGTGTGGAAGGGGCTGGTGCGGATCGGGCGCGGTTTACCGGACGGCTGGAGGGGGTGGAGGATGTCGTAGACCTCGACGAAGTTCTGGCAGTCGCGGGCCAGGACGTATTCCGGGGCGAGTTGGTGCTGTTCGAAGCGGTTGACGTCGCACTCGTGGAGGTCGAAGGACGAGCAGTGACCGTCGACCAGCCACTCGGCCATCGCACGGCCGACGCCCGCCGAGTGCGTGACCCAGACCGCCTCGGCGACCCAGAAGCCCTTGACCTCCGGACTCTCCCCGAGGAGGGGGAAGTTGTCGGTGGTGAAGGAGAACAGGCCGTTGATGCCCTCCTCGACCTTCGCGTCCCGTGTCGCGGGGAGCAGGGACTGGGTTTCCGTCCAGGCGGGCGCGAAGTCGTCCTCCGTGAACTTGAGGACGGAGGGCATGTCGTCGGCCTCGCCGACCGAGAGGATGTCGTCGGCCGAGATGGGCATGGGGCGGTGGCCGTAGTAGCCGATACCGATGGCGTCGAAGCGGTCGCGGTAGTAGAGGTCGGCGTCCTGGTGGCGCAGGATCGGGCGGACGGCCTCCTCGGTCTGGCCTGCGAGGGCGGGCACTGGACCGGTCCAGGCGAGTTGGTGGCCGAGCGGGGTCAGCGGGAGGTTCATGCCGACCATACGGGCGATCTTCGGGCCCCAGATGCCGGCGCAGCACACGACGATGTCGGCGGGGATCTCGCCCTGGTCGGTGAGGACCCCGGTGACGTGGCCGTCGGTCTGCCGCACGTCCAGGACCTCGTGGCGGGCGAGGAAGGTCACACCGCGTTCGGTCGCCCGGCGGATCTGGGCCTCGACGGCGAGGACGGCTTTCGCGAGGCCGTCGGTGGGGACCAGGAGGCCGCCGAGGACCCGCTCCGGGTTCACCAGCGGGTGGTGCTCGACGCACTCCTCGGGGGTGAGCAGGCGGGCCTCGATGCCCCAGGCGGTGATCCAGCCGTGGCGGCGGTGGAGTTCCGCGACGCGCTCGGGGGTCGTGGCGACTTCGAGGCCGCCGACCTGGAGGAAGCAGGGCTTGCCGTCGACGTCGAGGGAGCAGAACTTCTCGACCGTGTAGCGGGCCAACTCGGTCATGGTCTTCGAGGAGTTGGTCTGGAAGACCAGTCCGGGGGCGTGCGAGGACGAGCCGCCGGTGGCGGGCAGCGGGCCCTGGTCGACCACGGTCACTTCGGTCCAGCCTCGCGCGGAGATCTCGTCCGCGAGCGCCGCCCCCACGACACCCGCTCCGATGATGACCACTCGGGGTCCCGCCATCGCCGCACCTCCGGCTAGAAAGCAATCCGGTTGCTGTCTGCGCAACATGCTTCAGGTTGCGCAACTCAATGTGCCCGGCGCGAGGAGCGGGTGTCAAGGGGTCCCATGACGTCGGACGACGCCCCTGTCACCGGCCGGAACACGGCAATGCCCGACGGGCGGTACGCACCTGCGCGCACCGCCCACCGGGCATGGTCAACCGTCTTGTGCCGCCGCCTACTTGAGCCAGGCGTCGACCTTGGCCTTGTTGGCGTCGACCCACTTCTTCGCCGCGGCGTCGTCGGACAGCTTGTCCTGCGCTATGTACTTGGCCACGGCGTTCTGGTCCTCGTTCGTCCAGTTGAAGTTCTTCACCAGGTTGTAGGCGGGGCTGCCCGACTTGGCGAACTTCGCGCTGACGATCTTGTCGAGGTCGTAGACGGGATAGTCGCAGGCGACCTTCGACGCGACGGCGTCACACCCTGTCGTGTACGCGGGCAGCGACACCTTCTTGAGCGCGACCTCGGAGAGGAACCACTGCGGCTCGTAGAAGTAGCCGATGACCCACTGCTTGTTCTTCTCGGCGGTGCGGAAGGCCTGGATGAGCGCGGTCTCGCTGCCCGCGTACACCACCTTGAAGTCCAGCTTCAGGTTCTTCACCAGCGCGGCGTCGTTGGTGACGTACGACGGGTCGCCGTCGAGGAGTTGGCCCTTGCCGCCCGACTCGGAGGTCTTGAACTTGGACGCGTACTTGTTCAGGTTCTTGTAGTTGAGGATGTCGGGGTGGGCTTTCGCGAGCCACGGCGGTACGTACCAGCCGATGATGCCTTTGTTGCCGGTCTGGCCGGCCTCGACGGCGGTCTTCTGGCCGGTGATGTACTTCTTCTTGAGGTCGTCGTGACCCCAGTTCTCCAGGACCGCGTCGACCTCGCCGGTGCCGAAGCCCTGCCAGGCGATCTCTTCCTTCAGGTCCTTCTTCTCGACCGTACAGCCGAGTTGGTGCTGCGCGACGTACGCGACGACCGCCGCGTCCGCCTCGTAGCCCACCCACGGGTTGACCGCGAGGTTGAAGGTGCCGCACTTGCCCGAGCTGTTGCTCGATCCCGAGGTGGTGTCGCCGACCTTCGCCCCGCCGCACGCGGTGAGGGTGAGGCCGAGGACGGCCAGGCCGGCCGCGCCGGTTCGCCAGTGTCTTGCCATGGTGTCGTGCTCCTTTTAAGCGCTGGTTCGGCGCGCGGCCGCCTGAGTGATCCGGTCGAACATGACTCCGAGCAGGACGATGGCCAGCCCCGCCGCCAACCCCTTGCCGTACAGCTCGCTCTGTGAGAATCCGGCCACGACGTCGTAGCCGAGGGCGCCGGCTCCCACCAGGCCGCCCACAACAACCATCGACAGCACGTAGATCAGGCCCTGGTTGGTCGCGAGGGTCAAGGCGCTGCGTGCCATCGGGAGTTGAACCTTGGTGATGATCTGCCAGGTGTTGCACCCGGCCGCGGTGGCCGCCTCGACGGTGGTCTCGGGCACGGCCCGCACCCCGTCCGCGGTGATCTTGATGGCGACCGGTACCGCGTACACGACGGCGGCGACGATCGCGGTGAAGCGCGTCGCCCCGAACAGCGCGAGGAACGGCACGAGATAGACGAACGGCGGCATGACCTGCGCCGCGTCCAGCGTCGGCCTGAGCAGCCGGTCCACCATCGCGCTGCGCCCCATCCACACGCCGAAGGCGATGCCGAACACCATCACGATCACGGTCGCCACGACGGTCGAGGCCAGCGTGGTCATGGCGTCCGACCACACACCGGTGCCGACAAGCAGCCCCACGCAGACGGCAGTTGTGACCCCGGAGCGCCAGCCGCCGACCACCACTCCGATCCCGACGAGCGCCGCGCCGACGAGCCACCACGGAGAGTCGGTGAGCAGCGACTGGAACGGGTTGAGCAGCCCGTTGGTGAGCGCGTTGCGGAAGGCGTTGGTGACGCCCGACAGGTTGTCCTGCACCCACGTCGTCACGCTGTTCGCGGAGTTCGTGATGTGGGTGCCGGTGCTGCCGTCGCCGGGGAACTGCGCCGCCCACAGGTAGGTGTGCGAGAGGTAGACCAGGACCACGACGCCCACCGCGCCGGCTCCGAGCAGCGGTCGGCGCCACGTGAGGAAGCGGCCGGTCGAGTTCCGGGCCTGTTCCGTGCGGGTGCTCGACGCCGTCGTGACACGGTCGAGGACGATGGCCATGATCACGATGGCCAGGCCGGCGTTGAAGGCCGTACCCACGTCGAGCGTCTGCAGTGCCTGCATGACGGTCTTGCCGAGTCCGGGCGCGTCGATCAGGGCCGCGATGGTGACCATGGCGAGGGCCGCCATGATGGTCTGGTTGACGCCCATCACCACGGTCCGCTTGGCCATCGGCAGCAGCACCTTGAGCAGTGACTGCCAGCGCGTCGAGCCCATGGAATCCGCCGCTTCCACGGTCGTCTCCGGTACGGAGCGGATGCCGTGCGCCGTGATGCGGATCGCGGGCGGGGCGGCGTAGATCACCGTGGCGATCACGGCGGAGGCCGGGCCGATCAGGAAGAACAGGGTCAGCGGAGCCAGGTAGACGAAGGTCGGCATCGTCTGCATGAAGTCCAGGAAGGGCGTCATGACCCGGTTGAACCGGTCGGACAGCCCCGCCCACACCCCCAGCGGGATCGCGAACAGCAGCGCGACGAGGACCGCGGAGAGGGTGAGCGCCAGGGTGTCCATGCTCTCCTGCCACAGGCCCTGGAGCCCGAAGAAGGCGAAGCCTGCCATGGCAAGCAGCGCGACCCGCCAGTTGCCCACGGCCCAGGATGCGAAGCCGACGATGCCGACGACACCGAGCCAGCCGATCTGCGGCAGCGGTCGGTCGCCGCTCGGCTGCGAGATCAGGTCCTGGACGAAGGTCACCAGGTTGTCGATGACCAGGCGGATCTCGTTGAAGAAGTAGAGGAAGAGCGGGTTGGAGTTGCGGTTGGCGCCGACCGAGTCGTTGAGGTCGTTGAACCATCGGTGCAGCCCGGTGAGGTCGGCCGCCGCGAGCGTCAGCGTCTGCTTGCCGCGCAGCACGGCGAACAGCACCAGCCAGACGACGAGGATCGCGCCCACCATCATGGGCCGAGTGACCTTGCGTCGCGGGTTCTTCAACTCCGGTGCGGTGTCCGCGACTTGCTGTGCGGGCTCCGGTTTCTCCACGGCGACGGTCATCACGCGTCGCCCTCCTGCCCGGCGACGACCGCGAGGATCTCCTCGTCGCCGACGATACCGAGCAGCTTGCCGTTCTCGACGACCTTGACGGGCTTGTCGGCCGCGAGTACGGCACGGGTGGCTTCCCGCACCACGACGTCCGGGCCCAACTCGGGCCCGTCCAGGGCGTCTCCGTCCACGGCGGGGCGCATGATCCAGCGCAGGGTGAGGACGTCACCGCGCGGCACGTCCTTCACGAACTCCCGTACGTAGTCGTCGGCGGGGGCGCCCACCAGTTCGTCGCCCGTACCGCACTGCACCATCTTGCCGTCGCGCATGATGAGGATGCGGTCGCCCAACTTGAGGGCCTCGGACAGGTCGTGGGTGATGAACACCATGGTCTTGCCGACCTCGTGGTGCAGCCGGATGACCTCGTTCTGCATGTCACGGCGGATCAGCGGGTCGAGCGCGGAGAACGGCTCGTCGAAGAGGAGTACGTCCGGGTCACCGGCCAACGCCCTTGCCAGGCCGACGCGTTGCTGCATGCCGCCGGAGAGCTGGTCGGGGTAGGAGTTCTCGTACCCGGAGAGCCCCACCAACTCGACGACTTCCAGGGCCCGTTTGGTGCGCTCGGCCTTGCTCATGCCGCGGATCTCCAGGCCGAACGACACGTTGTCGACGACCCTGCGGTGCGGCAGCAGCCCGAAGTGCTGGAAGACCATGGAGAACTTACGGCGCCGCAGCTCGCGCAGCCGCTTGGCGTCCGCGTCCCGGATGTCCTCGCCCTCGAAGACGATCTCACCCGCGGTGGGTTCGATCAGCCGGGTCAGACATCGCACCAGGGTGGACTTCCCGGAGCCGGACAGCCCCATGACGACGAAGACCTCGCCGGGCGAGACCTCGAAGTCCACATCGCGTACGGCGGCGGTGCAGCCGGTGCGGTCCATCAGCTCACGGCGCGTGAGCCCGCACAGTTCCTCGGAATCGGGTACCTGTTCTGCCTTCGGCCCGAACACCTTCCACAGCTTGCGCACGGATATGACCGGGGTGGGGGCCGAGTCCTGGGGAGTGCCGCGCCGCTGCGGCACCTCGGTCTGTGCTGGGGTCACGATCGACCTCTTTTCGGCGTTCAGCCGCGGAACCAGTGTTGCGGCCGGGGTTGGATGTTCTGCCAGATGTGCTTGGGCTCTCGGTACTCGTCCAGGCCGGTCGGTCCCAACTCCCGGCCCACGCCCGAGTGTCCGAAGCCACCCCATTCCGCTTGCGGCACATAGGGGTGGTAGTCGTTGATCCACACCGTGCCGTGCCGCAGCCGCCGGGCGACCCGCTGGGCCTTCCCCGCGTCCTGCGTCCAGACGGCGCCGGCGAGTCCGTACTCGGTGTCGTTGGCGATGCGTACGGCGTCGTCCTCGTCGGTGAACCGCTCGACGGTCAGCACCGGCCCGAAGGACTCCTCGTGCACCACCCGCATGTCCTGCGTGCACGCGTCGAGCACGGTTGGCGGGTAGAAGTGCCCGTCGGCGAGGGCGAGTTCGGCAGGCCGCTCACCACCGCAGCGCAGCACGGCCCCCTCGGCGATCCCGGCCGCGACATACGCCTCGACCTTCTCCAGGTGCCGCGCGGAGATCAACGCCCCGGTCTCGGCCTCGGGATCGAAGGGCCCGCCGAGCCTGATCTGCCGCGCGCGACGCACGACTTCGTCCACGAACCGGTCGTGCAGCGAGTCCTCGACGATCAACCGGGCGCCGGCCGAACAGACTTGGCCCGAGTGCAGGAAGACGGCCGTGAGCGCGAAGTCCACGGCCGTCTCGAAGTCGGCGTCGGCGAAGACGACGTTGGGGTTCTTGCCGCCCAGCTCCAGCGCCACCTTCTTCACGGTCGCGGCGGCGGTGGCCATGATGTGTTTGCCGGTCTCCAGGCCTCCGGTGAAGGAGACCATGTCGACGGCCGGATCCTCGGAGAGCGGCGCTCCCGCCTCGGGCCCGGCACCGAGCACGAGATTGGCGGCACCGGCGGGAAGCCCGGCCTCCTCCAGCGCCTTCATCAGCAGGATGGAGGTGGAGGGCGTCAGCTCGCTCGGCTTGAGGACGATCGTGTTCCCCGCGAGGAGCGCCGGAGCGACCTTCCAACTGGCCTGCAGCAGCGGGTAGTTCCAGGGCGTGATGAGCCCGCACACGCCAACGGGCTCGTAGACGACCCGACTTACGGCGTCGTCGCGTCCGGTGTCGATGACCCGCCCGGCGTCTGTGCCGCCGATCCCGCCGTAGTAACGGAAACAGGAGACGACATCGGCGATGTCGTACTCGCTCTCCACCAGCCGCTTGCCGGTGTCCAGCGACTCGGCGCGGGCGAACTCCTTGGCGTCGCGCTCAAGGATGTCGGCCGTGCGCAGCAGCAGCGCGCCGCGCTCCCGCTCGGGGGTACGCGGCCAGGGTCCTTCGTCGAAGGCTCGGCGGGCGGCGGCGATCGCGGCCTCGGTGTCGGGACGCGTTCCCTCGGACACGGTCGCGGTGAGCGTGCCGTCGGCGGGACAGCGGATGTCGCGGTGACCGCCGGCCACCGCATCGCGCCATTCTCCGTCCACATACAGGTCTGCCACGTGTGGAGCCCTTCGAGCGAATTTCGTTGCGCATCGTGCACCGTATTGCTTGTGGTGGAACACCCTGGCGAATGTGCAGACATACGTCAAGGGGTTGGCAGATGACGATTTCGCCATGCCTCCCATTGCCCGGCCGCCTCTTGACCGCGAGCGGCGCCCGGCCCAACCATGTTGCGTATCGCTCACCATGTTGCGCAACACGCACCGACGGAGGCCGTCCATGTCCCCTCGACCGCACCCTGGCCGCGAATTCGTCCTCACCCTCTCGTGTCCGGACAGCGCCGGACTGGTCTATGCCGTGAGCGGCTTTCTCGTCCGGAACTCCGGCAACATCCTGGAGAGCCAGCAATTCGATGATCGGCTCAAGGGCCGCTTCTTCATGAGGGTCCACTTCGACGTTTCCGATCCAAACGCCGACCTGAAAACACTGCGTTACCGATTCGGCCCGGTCGCCGAGGCATATCGCATCTCCTGGTCCCTCCGGGACGCCGCCACCCCCACCCGGACCCTGATCATGGTGTCCAAGTTCGGCCACTGCCTGAACGACCTGCTGTTCCGCAAGCGCACCGGCGCCCTCAACATCGAGATTCCCGCGATCGTCTCCAACCACCGCGACTTCGAGGGCCTCGCGGAGACGTACGGCATCCCCTTCCACCACATCCCGGTCACCAGGGACACGAAGGCCGACGCGGAAGCACAACTCCTCGACCTGGTAAGGGAGTTGGATATCGACCTGGTGGTCCTGGCCCGCTACATGCAGATCCTCTCCGACGACCTCTGCAAGCAGCTGGAGGGCCACGCCATCAACATCCACCACTCCTTCCTCCCCAGCTTCAAGGGCGCCCGCCCCTACCAGCAGGCGTACGACCGAGGGGTGAAGCTCGTGGGCGCCACGGCGCACTACGTCACGCCGGAACTGGACGAGGG
Source organism: Streptomyces sp. P5F9 (assembly GCF_057961495.1). Taxonomy (NCBI): domain Bacteria; kingdom Bacillati; phylum Actinomycetota; class Actinomycetes; order Kitasatosporales; family Streptomycetaceae; genus Streptomyces; species Streptomyces sp. P5F9. The sequence goes on from NZ_JBXVPZ010000342.1 coordinate 10,461, forward strand.
CCAGATCATCGACCAGGACGTGGTCCGGGTCGACCACTCACTCGACCCGGAGGAGCTGGTGACGGTGGGGCGTGACGTGGAGGCGCAGGTGCTGGCGCACGCGGTGAAGTGGCACAGCGAGAGCAGGGTGATGGTGTACGGGAATCGGACGGTGGTTTTCCGGTGAGGGTGGGCTGTATAC
>NZ_JBXVPZ010000343.1:0-10588 GCF_057961495.1 Streptomyces sp. P5F9
ACCCCACCCTGCCCTTCCGCACACGCGCCAACGCTTCCACGGCCAATCCCACCCCGGCATCCGGTCGGGAGCGCAGCCGTCGGCCCGTCGTACGCCGTCGGGCCGTCGGCGTTCCGAGCCGCTCCGCTTTCCAGGCGCTTCTGGACGAGGCGGATCGGGAATTGGTGCACGGCGACGCAGGGTCGCGTGCGGAGCAACTCGACGCGATGCTCAACGAGGTGCGGGGCCCCTGGGGACCCTGCGATCCGGATGTCGTACGAGCCCGCCTGCTGTGTGCGGACCGGCTGCGGCACACCGGTGACTGGCCAGGTGCGGGCGGACGGTACCGGACGCTGACGCGCGACCTCGACGGAGCCGAACCAGGGACGGCGGAGCACGATCGGTTGCTGGAGGCCAGGATCGGGGTAGCGGAGTGCATGGTCCCAGAGGAGGACAGTACGGACCGTGCCTTCCCTCTCTGGGAAGACGCCGTCCGGCACTTGCACGTTCTGCTGCCCTCGCCGCCACAGCGAGTGGTACGGCGGGCCCGGGAGTCCGGCGAGGAATTCGCCGAGTGGGGCCACCGTGCGGCCGTGGAGGCACTGCTGGACGGGCTGCCGCCGAACTGACCCGAGCCCTAGCGAACGGCCTCGGACGCCAACGCATCCGCGCAACGGCATCGGGCAGGAGCCTCGGTTCCTCATCAGGAGGGCGGAAACCTGCCCTCACTCCGTGCCGATCTGCCCCACCGCCAGCAGCTCGGACAGCGTCCCGCTCAACGCGCCCGACACCGACGACAGTTCCGCGGCAGCCCGCTCGAACTCGACCAACTGCCGGTGAATCGCTCCGTACCGTCGCTGCTCGTCGATCGGCAGCCGCAGTGCCCTCAGGCGCCGTACGTCCACACGTGAACTGACCGATGCGTGCGTGCCTGCCTGGCGCGCGTTGAACCGCACTCGCAAGCAGGCCGCGAGGAACCACGGGTCGAGCCGCTCCGGATCCACGCGCAGCCGTTGCAGATGAGGGCCGAGAACGGTCGGTGCCGAACTCTCGACCCAGGCGTCGAACTCTGTGAACGTGGTGACGACCACGATGTCCCCGAAGCCGGTGACGGTCAGCTCCCTCTCCCGCTCCCCTCGCTCCACGTCGTCCGCGGCCATCCACCACTGTTCACTCTGCCCCTCCCCCAAGTGCCCGGTCATGAGCACCGGAACACCGTGGTCAGGGCGGGGACCACGACGTAGTGCCCCCTCGGGCAAAGCTCCGCCCTGCGTCAGCACGACGGCGTCGGCAGCCTCCAACTCCCCCACGTTCACGGCCACTCGCGCCTGAAGCGAGTGCGCCGAGGCCAGGGGCCGCAACGCCTGCCCGGCGTCGCGCACTGCGACCAGCGCATGGTCGAAACGGGCCCAGGATCTGCTCAGTTCGACGGCAGACGTGTCAACAGCGGGTGGCACGTGGCGGGCAGGGGTGAGGTCCGTCTCCTCCCCCAAGAGATCCACCACCGGCACCTTGACGACACCAGGCGGGCCATCGCCCCTCAGAGCGGCAAAGACCCGATCCTGCAGCCCGTCCCAGTCGACAACCTGGCTGCCGCCCTCGGTCGGTGTGTGACGGCAGTCCGCCGCATCGACCAGCAGAACACGTCCTTCACCCGGGCTCGCGTCCGCCGCGCGAAGAACCCAGAGCTGAAGCCCCACCCCATAGGGCGGTGCGGCACCAGGCGGCAGAGCGACCACTGCTTGCAGCGATCCGGCACGCAGTAGCCCGGCCCGAATCCGGCGCCCCGCCCGACGGGAGGCCACGGCAGGCGGCAGGAGGACAACTGCTACTCCGTCCTCGGCCAGAGCAGACACGACATGCTGCACCCAGGCGAGTTCCGACTCGGTGCGCGGCGGATGACCGAAGAGCCAGCGGCGGTCCGTGGCCAGCTCGGCATGGCCCCAGTCCCGTTCGTTGGCAGGCGGATTGGACAAGATGACGTCCGCGCGAACACCAGCGCCGGGGTCGTCACGCAAGGTGTCAGCAATCGTGATCTCAACCTGCTCGTGCCCTGCGGCCAGGGCCAGTCGAGCCGCCGCGAGCCGCCCAAGGACGGGATCGATGTCAAACCCCGTGAGCCACAGCGGCTCCCGCGCCGACCAGTGCCGAGCGGAGGCCAGGAGCAGCGTTCCCGTGCCGCAGGCCGGATCCGCCACGCGCCGCACTGGTCGTCCCTCGCGGGCTGCATCGGCGAGTGCCGTCATGAGGTCCGCGAGTGAGACAGGTGTCGTGGTGATCTGCCGGACATGAGTGCTCAGCCAGCGCTCCAACAGAACACGGAACGCTTCCGCGCCGCCGACGGTCAGTCCTGCCCGCATGACTTCATCCACCAAGCGGAGTTCGCCGGGGAACAGTTGAGGCACACTATCCGGCCAGGGAGGCGATGCCGCGGGGGAGGCAAGCCGCAGACCCGCCTCGGCGATGACCAGTCCCATGCGGTCTCGGTCGCCGAGTGCCTCAATGTGGGGCCACAGCCGATCGAGAGCCCCGGTGGAGGCGCGCAGCTTGCCATGGGCCAGCAGCCACTCCTCGACTGTGTCGAGTGCGAACTGTGGGCTGGCGTCACTTCCCCCGACAGGGACGGGAAAGTCTTCGAACCGCCGTCGCCAATTGCTGACCGCCGCGCGCCCCACGCCGGCGAACCGAGCGATCTCGGCGAGCGTCACCAGAACCCGCTCATCACGCTGCGTCATGTTGCCCTTCCTGAAGCCGACCCCTGCCATGCCGCCTGGCACGGCCAACCCCCGCATACCTCATGGCGGATTGATTGACTGAGTTTTCAGTTTACTGGGAACGTTTCAGCCAAGGTCAGGCTGCAGCGGTGCGACTGAGCGCGTCACTTGGCCACTCTGACCTCAGACAAGGGCACAGGCCATCAAATTCAGCGCAAATCACTTCATAAATAGGCGCCACCAAGTCGACCTCCATGGACATAAGCCCCCAAAAGGGGTAGAGGCAGACGAGCCGAGCTATACGCCGGGTTCTGTGTCCGGGAGGACCTCACGATCCTCCCGGCGACGGCCATCCATCTAGGACCGGTGTTGCCACCGGCCTCGTGCGGTCTACCCGCGGACTCGGGCGGGCAGCCCTCGAACGTCCGCGCAGGAGCCCCGTTCCATTCCTAGGAAGGAACTCCCTTTTGACCTTGCTCCGGGTGGGGTTTACCTAGCCGCCTGAGTCACCTCAGGCGCTGGTGGTCTCTTACACCACCGTTTCACCCTTACCCGGCACCGAAGCGCCGGGCGGTCTGTTTTCTGTGGCACTGTCCCGCGGGTCACCCCGGGTGGCCGTTAGCCATCACCCTGCCCTGTGGAGCCCGGACGTTCCTCGGGAAGTCCCCCTAGGGGCACTCCACGCGGCCGTCCGCCCGGCTCGTCTGCCGTGTCGACCATGCTACCGGGCGGCCGCCGCCCCGCGGACCGGTGGCCGCCGTCGCCAGTACCGACCCGGCCAGGATCAGCGTGAAGGCCACCGCGATGCCCACCGTCAGGCTCTCCCCCAGGAACAGCGCGCCCGCCGCCACCGCGACCGCCGGGTTGACGTACGTGATCACCGTCGAGCGGGTCGGGCCGACCTCCTTGATGAGTTCCAGGAAGGCCACGAACGCCACCGCCGTGCAGATCACACCCAGGCCCGCGAGAGACGCCAGGACCTGAGCCGAGGGCACCGTGGACGGCCACGTCATCGCCGCTGCCGGCGCGTACACCACCGCCGCCAACGCCAGGCACGGGGCGGTCAGTTGGAGGGTCGGGACGTCCTTCAAGTAGCGCGCCGCTATCAGCGGGGCCGTCGCATAGCCCAGCACCGTCAGCAGCACCTCCGCCAGCGAGCGCGCGTCGCCGCCCGTCAGGTGCGGGACCGTGAGGACCGTGACCCCGGACAGGCCCAGGGCGAGGCCCGCCACCCGTCGCGCCCCCAGCCGTTCCGCGTCGCCGAAGAACCTCGCCGTCACCACGCCCACGATCGGTACGCCCGCGATCAGCAGTCCCGCCGTAGAGCTGGACAGGTGCCGTTCCGCGTCCGTCAGCGTGAACCACGGGCCGATGATCTCGATGCACGCGAAGGCCAGCATCGGGCGCCAGTGCGCGCGGACCGTCCCGGCCAGGCCGCCTTGTCGTAGCGCGAAAGGCAGCAGGAGTACGGCGCCCAGGGCGCAGCGGGTGAAGACGACCATGGACGGGGACAGCGGGGCGTCCACCGCCACCTTGATCATCAGGTAGGGGATGCCCCAGACCACTCCCATCAGGGAGAACAGGAACCAGCCGCGTGCAGTCATACGGCGAGTCTGCGCCGACCCCTCATGGGGAGTCTTGAACGCTGTTGCGGTACGCCGCCGGCGTCACCCCCAGCACCCGCCTGAACCACCGCGTCAGATGCGCCTGGTCCGCGAAGCCCACCTGTGCCGCCACCTCGGCGGGCCGCCCGCCCGCCTCCAGCAGACCGCGCGCCCGGGTCACCCGGTACTGGGCGAGCCAGGCGTACGGCGGTATCCCCATCGTCGTACGGAAGGCTCGGAGGAGTTGGTAGCGGGACAGGCCGAAGTCTGCCGCCAGACAGGAGAGCGACGGTGGGGTCAGCAGTTCGTCCGCCAGGCGGTCCCTCACCGCGTGGGCCACCCAGGCCGCGCCCGGGATCTCGTCCGGTGCCGGGCTCGATGTGGAGTGGCGGCGGGCGAGGGCCGTGAGGAGCCACGGGAGGCGGGACTCCGCCTCCAACGGATCGGGGCAGGCGCTGAGTTGGGTGTGCGCCGCGCGCAGTGCCACGGCCAGTTCGGGGTCGTCGAGGAGCGGCTCGCGGAAGTGCGGGAGGGCGGCGCCGAGGATGCCGTCGGTGAGGAGGGCGGGGTCGGCGTAGAGGGCTCGGTAGGCGTAGCCGTCGGTGGTGGTGCCCGGGCCGCCGGTGTGCATTTCGCCGGGGGCGAGTACGACGATGGAGCCCGGGGTCGTACGGATGCGGCCGCCGCGGTAGTCGATGAGTTCCGAGCCGCCGACGCAGACGCCGATCGTGAACTCCTCGTGCGCGTGCGGGGCGTAGACGTGCCGGTCGAAGCGGGCCGTCAGGAGGTCGAGCGGCGGGCCGCAGCGGCCCAGTCTCGCCCTCGTCCACAGGGCCTGCTCACGTGCGCTCACCGGCCGCACCCCCTTCCCTCCACAGAGTGCAACGCGCCGGGGCCGCGTGTCACGCCGGGGTGAGCGCCCGTTCCAACGCGTCGAAGGCCGCGCAGATCCGTGCCCGATGGTCTGCCACGAGTCCTTCCGCGCCCTCTCCCGCGAAGACGCGGCGCGCGGTGGTGACGTAGACCGTGCGGTACGCGGCGACGGTCAGGGCCGCGGTCAGGGCGGGGTCGGGGGTGTCCGGGGCGGTCTCGGTGAGGGCGGTGGTCAGGGCGTTCTCGATCTCCTCCAGGGCTTCGCGGCCCCGGGCGCGCAGGGCGGGCGAGTCGGCCACGACCTCCCAGAAGTCCGGGAATCCGCTGTCGGGGCCGGCCAACGGGTGGCGCCGGTCGAGGAGTTCGAGGGCGAGGCGGCGGAGCGCGGCGAGCGGGGTCTCGCCGGGGGCGCGGTCGCGTACGGCCCCGCTGAACATCTCGACCGCCTCCGGGATGCGGTCGAGGAACAGGTCCTCCTTGCGCGGGAAGTAGTTGAAGACGGTCATCGTCGACACCTCGGCGGCCCGCGCGACCTCCGCCACCGACACCTGGTCGAAGCCGCGCTCCCGGAACAGCGCCGAGGCGACGTTCGAGATCCGTTGCCTCGTCGCCCGCTTCTTGCGCTCTCTCAGCGGCAGCTCGGCCGCGCCCTTGGTCTCGTTCACGCTCTCGTACCTGCTCTCGCTCACGAGAACAGTGTAGCCAACATAATTTTTTAGTTACTACACTTAGGTCATGAACACCGACACGAACTACGACGTCGTCATCGCCGGAGCCGGGCCCATCGGGCTGCTGCTCGCCTGTGAGCTGCGGCTCGGCGGGGCGCGGGTGCTGGTCGCGGAGCGGCTGGCCGAGGTGGACGAGACCATCAAGGCGGGCGGGATCAACACCCTCACCGCCGTCTCTCTCTACCGGCGGGGGCTGCTGCCCGCGCTGACCGAGGTGCAGGTCGAGACGGCGAACGGCATGAAGGAGTTCCTGCGGGCACAGAGCGGCGGCGAGGGGGCCGCCCCGCCGCCGAAGTCCGCCGGGCACTTCGCCGGCATCACCCTGCGGGCCGATCTCCTCGACGCGTCGGACCCCGCCTTCGCGGAGGTCGGCCCGCCCGGCGAGGTCGGCCGGTTCGTCCCGCAGGCCCCGTTGGAGCGGCTGCTCGGCCGGCGTGCCGACGAACTCGGCGTCGAGGTGCGCAGGCAGGTCGAGTTGACCGGCTACGACGCCGACGCGGACGGCGTGACCGTCCACCTCGCCCCTACGGACGGCTCCGCGCCGCAGACCGTCCGGGCCGGCTGGCTGGTCGGCTGCGACGGCGGCCGCAGCGTCGTCCGCAAGCTCGCCGGGATCCAATTCCCGGGCACCGCACCGGAGATCACCGGCTACCAGGCGATCGCCGACATGACCGGCACCGAGGGGCTGAGCAAGGGCTGGAACGCCACCGGCACGGGGATGTACACCTACGGCCCGATGCCGGGACGGATGGTCTCCATCGAGTTCGACGGGCCGCCCGCCGACCGTCAATCCCCGGTCACCACCGAGGAGTTGCAGGCCGCCGTGCGCCGCGTGACCGGAGTCGACGTCACCGTGCACACGCTGCGCACGGCGACCCGGTTCACCGACAACTGCCGTCAGGCGGACACCTATCGCTCGGGCCGGGTGCTGCTCGCGGGCGACGCGGCGCATGTGCACTCGCCGTTCGGCGGACAGGGGCTCAACCTCGGTGTCGGGGACGCGATGAACCTCGGCTGGAAGCTCGCCCTGGTGGTGAGCGGCCGGGCCCCGGTGGACCTGCTGGACACCTACACCGCGGAACGGCATCCGGTCGGCGCCTGGGTGCTGGACTGGACGCGCGCCCAGATCGCGGTCATGCGCCCCGACGCGCACGCCCGTGCCCTGCGCGGGATCATCAGCGACCTCGCGGGGACGACCGACGGCACGACGTACTTCGTCAAGCGGATCTCCGGCGCCTGGCAGCGCTACGACCTCCCCGGCGACCACCCGCTGACCGGCCGCAGCGCCCCCGACCTCGAACTCGCCGACGGCAGCCGGCTCGGCGACCACCTCCACACCGGCCGCGCTCTCCTCCTCGACCTCGCCGACGACCCCGAACTCCGGGCCCGCGCGGCCGGTTACGAGGGCCTGGTCGACGTCCTCACCACCGCCTGCCCCCAACACCCGGAACTGGCCGGGCTGTTGGTGCGCCCCGACGGGTTCACCGCCTGGGCGTCGGACACGGACGGCGCCGAGGACGACCCCTCGGAGGCACTGCGGCTGTGGTTCGGCGCGCCGCTTGGCGCTTGACACTGCCGCGACGTCAGCATCTGCACTGACCCCATGAGGACCAACTGGGCAGGCGGCGGGCGGGTGTTCGGGTATGCGCGGGCGCGACGGGCCCTGGTGGCCGGGTCGGCGCTCGCGTGCGTCCTGGAGACGCTCACCATGTCGGTGCTGCTGCGGGACTCGCCGGTGTTCCACCAAGTGGTGCCGGTCCTGGGCCTGTTCGCGGTCGCGTCCGTCGCCGCCCTGCACGCGGCCGCCGTCGCCCGCCCGCACCTGATGGACGACGAGGGGCTACGGCTCCGACGGGCCGCCCGCGCGGACGTGATCGTCCCGCTGGGTCATATCGCCTCCGCCGGGGGCGAGTTGCGGGTGGCCCGGCGCCGGTCCGACGGCGAACTCGACCTCCCCGTCGGCTTCCGCACCTCCGTCACCCTCCAACTCGCCGAGCCCGTCGCCCACTTCACGCTCCTCGGCCGACGGCGGGAGGTCGACACCGTCCGTTTCCACGCCGACGACGCCGACCGCGTCGTAGAGACCCTTCAGAGGCACATGGAAGCGATCAGGCGGGCGCGAACCGTACCTTCGACGTCCCCGGGTCCGCCTGGGTGAGCCGGACCCGTAGCCGTTCCCCCAACGGCAGCGGGGTCGTGCCGCCTTCGAGGCGGGCGACGACGGCCGGGGTGTCCAACTGCACCTTTCCCACGGTGGGTTGGCGTTCCTCGACGTCCACCACATAGCCGTGGAAGAGGTCGCCGACGCGGTCCTTGAGCAGCGCCGCCTCGACGATGTCGACGCACTCGCGCTCGACGGTGCCCGCGAGGCGGGTGCCGTCGGCCATCTGCTTGGGGAGGGCGTCGAGGCCGGCCAGGACCCAGGCGGGTGGGTTGCCGGGGGCGAGGCAGAGTTCGGAGGCGTAACGGTCGACGAGCCGTCGTAGGGGCGCCGTGCAGTGGGTGTAGGGGGCGGCCACCGCCGCGTGGGTGGTGACGGGCGGGAGGTCGCCGTCCCGGAAGACCGTGTAACCGGCGCCGCGCAGCAGGGTCGTGCACTCCTGGAGGAAGGCAGCGTGGTGCGGGAGGTGCGGGTCGAGGGAGCGGATGAGTTCGGCGTACGACATGTGGTGCGGCCAGTCGATGTGCAGGGCGTGCGCGGTGCGGTGCAGGCGGGCGACCGCACCGTCGGGGGCGGTGGGCAGGGTACGCAGGACGCCGGTGCCGTGCGTGAGCATCAGGTCGGCGGCGGCCATGCCGGCGAGGAGGGAGATCTGGGCGTTCCAGCCGTCGGCGGGGAGCGGGGCGCGGTAGGCGAGTTCGTAGGTGTGGTCGCGCTCGACGATCTCCTGCTCGGGCACGTTGAGGGAGATGCCGCCGCGCTCGACCTCCAGGCGTTCGCGTGCCTCGCCGATGTCCTTCAGCAGCGCGAGCGGCTCCTCCGCGGTGCCCGCGTCGATGCGCCGCTGCGCGGTGGCGTAGTCGAGTTTGGCCCGGCTGCGGACGAGCGCGCGGCGGACGTCCACGGCGGACGTACGGCCGTCCGCGTCCAGGTCGATCGTCCACAGCACCGCTGGCCGGGTCACGTCCGGCAACAGGCTCGCGGCGCCCTCGCTCAGCAGGGGCGGGTGCAGCGGGGTCTTCTCGTCGGGAAAGTAGAGGGTGGTCACGCGGCGGTGGGCCTCCGCGTCCAGCGCGCCGCCGGGGACCACGAAGGCGCCGACATCGGCGATCGCGTACCGGACCCGGAAACCGCTCCCCCTACGGGACAGGTGCATCGCCTGGTCCAGGTCCATGGACGTGGGCGGGTCGATGGTGAAGAAGGGGATGTCGGTCGCGTCCTCGGCGGGCGGCACCGGGGACTTCGCCGCCCGTTCAGCCTCCGCCAGTACCTCCGGCGGGAAGCTGTCGGGCACGCCGAGTTCGGTGCGGAGTGCGGTGAGGGCGGCGCGAAGCGGGGCTTCGGGGGCGCCGGTCACCCGGATACGGCGGCTGGGCATGACACGAGCGTAGGCACAATCCGCAGACCCGCACCCTTTACGCTGGCGCAAGCCCCCCCACGTGAGCCAGATGTTCCCTAAGGAGAAACCCGCCGTGCTCGTCCTGCTGCCGCCGTCCGAAGGCAAGGCCTCCTCCGGCCGCGGTGCCCCTCTCAAGCCGGAATCGCTCTCGCTCCCGGGACTCGCCGACGCCCGCGCGGCCGTACTCGACGAACTCGTCGACCTGTGCGCGGCCGACGAGGACAAGGCACGCGAGGTCCTTGGGCTCAGCGAGGGACTGCGCGGCGAGATCGCGAAGAACGTCGACCTGCGGACGGCCGGCGCACGGCCCGCCGGGGAGATCTACACGGGTGTCCTCTACGACGCCCTCGACCTGGCCTCGCTGGAACCCGCCGCGAAGAAGCGGGCCGCGCGCTCGCTGCTCGTGTTCTCCGGGTTGTGGGGCGCGGTGCGGGTGACGGACCGGATTCCGTCGTACCGCTGCTCGATGGGGGTACGGCTGCCCGGGCTCGGCGCGTTGGGCGCGCACTGGCGGACCCCGATGGCGGCTGTGCTGCCGGAGGTCGCCGGGGCGGGGCTGGTGCTGGATCTGCGGTCGTCGGCGTACGCGGCGGCTTGGAAGCCGAAGGGGGAGGTCGCGGGGCGGACGGCGACCGTACGGGTGCTGCACGCGCCGACGCGGAAGGTCGTCAGCCATTTCAACAAGGCGACGAAGGGGCGGATCGTGCGGAGTTTGCTGACCTCTGCGGGGGCGCCGGGGACGCCGGGTGAGCTGGTGGAGGCGTTGCGGGACTTGGGGTACGAGGTGGAGGCGGAGGCGCCTTCGCAGGCGGGGCGGGCTTGGGCATTGGATGTGCTGGTGGACGAGATCCACTAAGGGTTTTCGAGCGTCACTGGGCGCCTTCGAGCGCTCGCGTTGCAGTGTGCGCAATGGGCTTTGCGTGTGGTGCATCGGCTCGGCAGGATGAGGGCATGTCTTCCTCGCCGTGGCCTTCCTCTGGCCTGCTCGATCTCGCGCCCGTGCTGCCCGTCGTCGTCATCGAGGATGTCGCCGATGCGGTGCCGCTCGCGCGGGCGCTGGTGGCGGGTGGGTTGCCGGCGATCGAGGTGACCTTGCGGACGCCGGTCGCGCTGGAGGCCTTGCGGGCGAT
>NZ_JBXVPZ010000344.1:0-10571 GCF_057961495.1 Streptomyces sp. P5F9
CTCCCGCTGCCTCGTCTCTCCGCTCGATCAACAACCCGCCCCACCGGGTCCGTCGGACGGGTCGGCGGTGGGGCGGGTTGTTGATCGAGCGGAGAGACGAGGCAGCGGGAGGGCGGGTTGTAAAGGGCTGGCAAAGTCGTTCGGGAGGCGACTCGGCAAGCGGGAAAGGCCGGTTGACCCGTGCGTCACATGTTGATCATGTGTCCCGCGAGGCCGTGCACCGCTTCCTTCACCGCCTCGCCCAGCGTCGGGTGGGCGTGCACGTTGCGGGCGACCTCGTGCACGGTGAGGTCCCACTGCTGGGCCAGGGTGAGTTCGGGGAGGAGTTCCGTGACGTCGGGGCCGATGAGGTGGCCGCCGAGGAGTTCGCCGTACTTCGCGTCGCTGATCAGCTTCACGAAACCGGTGGTGTCGCCGAGGCCGTGCGACTTGCCGTTCGCGGTGAACGGGAACTTCGCGACCTGGACGTCGTGCCCCAACTCCCGTGCCTGCGCCTCGGTGTAGCCGAAGCTGGCGATCTGCGGCTGGCAGTACGTGGCGCGCGGGATCATCGCGTAGTCCAGCTCCATCGTCTCCGCGTCCGCGAGGGTCTCGGCGGCGATCACGCCCATCGCCTCGGCCGCGTGCGCGAGCATCAGCTTCGCGGTGACGTCGCCGATGGCGTACAGGTGCGGGACGGACGTACGGCAGTGCCCGTCGACGTCGATCGCGCCGCGCTCGGTCAGCCGTACGCCCGTGTTCTCCAGGCCGTAGCCGCTGACGTTCGGGGCGAAGCCGATCGCCTGCAACACCTTGTCGGTCTCCAGGACTTGCTGGGCGCCGTCCTTTCCGGTGACCGTGACGCGGACCTGCGGACCCGACTCGTCGATCGACTCGACGCGGGTGGAGGTGAGGACGTCGATACCCAACTTTCGGTACTGCTTGGCGAGTTCGGTGGAGACCTCGACGTCTTCGAGGGGTGCCATGCGGTCCAGGAACTCGACGACCGTGACCTTCACGCCGTAGTTGTGGAGCACGTACGCGAACTCGATGCCGATCGCGCCGGCGCCCGCGATGACGATCGACCGCGGCAGGTCGTCGGCGAGGATCTGCTCCTCGTACGTCACCACGCGCGCGCTGCGCTTGGTGCCGGGCAGCAGCCTGGGGGTGGCGCCGGTGGCGATGACGCAGTGCTCGAAGCCGATCGTGCGCGACTCGCCGTCGTAGCCCGCCACTTGGAGCGTGTGCGGGTCGAGGAAGGTGCCGCGGCCGTCGATCTCCGTGATCTTGTTCTTCTTCATCAGGTAGTGAACGCCCTTGACCCGGCCGTCCGCGACCCGGCGGCTGCGGCGGAACGCCTCGCCGTAGTCGAAGGAGACCTCCCCCTCGACCTTGATGCCGAAGGTCTTCGCCTCGCGGGTGAAGATGTGCGCCAACTCGGCGTTCCGCAACAGGGCCTTGGTCGGGATGCAGCCCACGTTCAGACAGACACCGCCCCAGTACTTCTCCTCGATCACGGCGACCCGCTTGCCGAGTTGGGCGGCACGGATGGCGGCGACGTAGCCGCCGGGGCCGGCGCCGAGTACGACGACGTCGAACCGCTCATCCTGCGCGTCCTGCTGGTCCATCGAAAGATCCTTTCCCACGGTGAGGTCCATGGCCTTCTGGAGATCCTCTACGGTGTCCAGGATGCCGCGTTCGTCGGCGGATCTCGCGCGGCGAGGTCAGCCCGCCGCCGGCTCGGGCCGCGGGACGTGCCCCTCCGCCGCGCCCGGCGCCGGAGTTCCACGCCGGTACACGTCCTTGAGATAGAGCACGAGGACGGCGCCGAGCACCCACACCGGGAGGATCACCAGGGCGCGGGAGAGGCCGTCGTTCTGGAAGCGGGACAGACCCTGCATCGCGCGGACGCCCACGCCGACCGGCAGGATCTCGGAGAGCGGGCGCAGCCAGCCCGGCAAGTACGCCGCCGGCATGATGCCGCCGCTGCTGCTGTTGCCGAGGATCAGCATGAGGATGGAGGCGAGGCTGACGCCCGCCGAGCCGAACAGCCGTAGCAGCACCATGGTCGTGGCCGCGACCGCCGCTCCCATCAGGGAGATCACGACGACGAGCGGCACGAAGGAGCCGGGCAGCGCGCCGAAGCCCGTGCTGCCGGCGATCGTGGCGATCAGGAGACCGCCGACGACGCCGAACAGGGCCAGGCTGGCCATCCGCCGGCGGTACTGGAGGCGGGGCGCGAGCTGGTAGGTCGTCATACCGAAGAGGTAGCCCGCGAGGACCAGGCCGAAGGCGGCGTAGAACACGGAGAGGCCCCGGGTGTCCCCCGCCGCGGCCGGGGCGACGTCCTCGACGGCGAGTTCGTGGTTCTCCGCGTGCGCCACGGAGCCGAAGGCGGTGGTCACGGTCGCGGTGACGGCGACACCGTTCGCGCTGCCGTAGAGGAGCTTTCCGTCGCCGAGGTAGGCCGCGTAGACCTTTCTGTCCTGTACGGCGTTCCGGGCGGCGGAGGCGTCGGGGTAGGTCTCGACGGTGAAGCCGCCGGGGGCGATGCGGTCGAGGTCCTGGTTCAGGTGCGCCTGTGCGGTGCCTATCTCCGTTGTGCCGACGCGGAGTTGGTGGGGGCTCGGGGCGTGGAAGGTCACCGGTACGAACGGCACCACCGGCGCCCCCGACAGTCGCACAGGCACTTTGTACATCACCATCAGCTGCCTTACAAAAGAGGTCCGCCTTGTGAACCACCCCGACCGCCGCACCGGCTACGTGGCCTGGCAGATCGGCCAGATCATGGCGGCCCGGATGGAGCGCGCCCTGCGCCCGCTCCAGCTCACGCTCGCCCAGCACCGGGCCCTGATGCAGGCCGTCCTCGACCCGGGCGTCTCCAGCGCGACCGCCGCACGCCGGGCGGCGATCACCCCGCAGTCGATGGGTACGGCGGTCAACGGGCTGGTCGAGCGCGGGATGCTGGAGCGCCGCACCACCCCCGGCGACCGGCGCACCCAGCGCCTGCACGTGACCGAGGCCGGCGTACGGCTCGCCGCGGAGGCCGCGGAGACGGTGGACGCCGCCCACGCCGAGGCACTTCAGGCACTGACGCCGGCGGAGCAGGAGCAGACGCACGCGCTGCTGCTCAAGCTGCTGGCGTCGCTGAATCCTTCGGCGCTGGAGGGCGACCTTTCCTGAAGTGCCGGACCGGTGCTACTCCCAGACCACCACGTTGCGCCGCACCGGCACCGTCGAGGGCCCGCTGGCGAACAGTTCCGGTGAATGCGCCCGGATGCGCTCGATGTCGCTGAAGACGGCCCGGAGATGGGTGCGCATGGCGGCGCGGGCGAGCGGGATGTCACCGGCGACGACCGCGTCGTAGATCTCGCGGTGCTGGATGGCGAAGACGGCCGGGGAGACGTTCTCGTGGAGGCCGAGGCGGCGGGCCCGGTCGAGGTGGCCCTTGGCGGCGGCGACGTTGGTCCACACGTTGCCGTGGCCGCTCAGGCGCATGAGGCCCTGGTGGAACGCCTCGTCCAGGTCGAAGAACTCCTCCAGGCCGAGGTCCGCGCGCTGCTGGCGGGCGAGGTTGTCGCGGAGTTCACCGTCGACCTCGGGGTCGAGTTCGGCGGGCAGGTCGTCCAGAGAGGCGAGTTCCACGGCCTCCCGCAGGAACTGCGCGTCGGCGACCTGTGCGGGGTCCACCCGGGAGACGAACGACCCGATCTTCGGGAAGACCTGCACCAGGCCCTCCTGCGACAACAGGATCAGGCTCTCCCGCACCGGGGTCCGGCTGACGCCGAGCGAGGCCGCGAGTTCGTTCTCCGACAGGGCGGCGCCCGGGGCGAGTTCGAGGGTCAGGACCATCTGACGCAGTTTCAGATAGATCGCGCGCCGACTGGTGCGGTCCCGGTTCGAGTGAGCCATACGGCCATCGTATCTGCGACACGACCATTGCCACTTCGCGACACATGCTTGTATACAAGTACTGAGCGACCGGAGGCGGAACCCGGTCGACCGGCAACAGGACACGGTGAGGAGAGCCACCCGTGAGCAAGATCGAGCGCGTCGACGTGTTCGTCGCCTCCCCCGGGCGCACGTTCGTCACGCTGCGCATCACCACGGACGACGGTGTGACGGGCCTCGGTGACGCCACGCTCAACGGACGTGAACTGGCCGTGGCGAGCTATCTGCGCGATCACGTGGTCCCGCTGCTGACCGGCAAGGACCCCGCCCGCATCGAGGACATGTGGCAGTACCTGTACCGGGGCGCGTACTGGCGGCGCGGACCGGTCACCATGACGGCGATCGCCGCCGTCGACACCGCGCTGTGGGACATCAAGGGCAAGACCGCGGGCCTGCCTGTCTACCAGCTGCTCGGCGGCCGGTCCCGGGACGGCGTGCTGGTGTACTCGCACGCCAGCGGCACCGACGTGCCGTCCCTCCTCGACGACGTCGAGCGCTACCTGGAGCTGGGCTACAAGGCGGTCCGCGCGCAGGCCGCGGTGCCCGACGTCGGCGGCACCTACGGCGTCCGCAAGGGCAAGGTCTACGAACCCGCCGCGACCGAGCTGCCGGACGAGCAACCCTGGGACACCGAGGCCTACTTGGGGTTCGCGCCCACGTATCTGGAAGCCGTCCGGGAACGCTTCGGCTTCGGCTTCCACCTCCTCCACGACGTGCATCACCGGCTCACCCCGATCGAGGCGGCACGGTTCGGCAAGAGCGTCGAGGCGTGCCGGCTGTTCTGGATGGAGGACCCGACGCCGGCCGAGAACCAGGAGGCGTTCCGGCTCATCCGGCAGCACACCACGACCCCGATCGCGGTGGGCGAGGTGATGAACTCGATCTGGGACGTCCAGCACCTGATCACCGAGCAGCTCATCGACTACGTCCGTACGACCGTCGTGCACGCGGGCGGCATCACCCACCTGCGGCGGATCTTCGACCTCGCCGCGCTGTACCAGGTGCGGACCGGTTCGCACGGCGCGACCGACCTCTCCCCCGTCAGCATGGCGGCGGCCGTGCACCTCGACATCAGCGTGCCGAACTTCGGCATCCAGGAGCACATGGGGCATCCCGACGAGGCGGCCGAGGTGTTCCGCACGGGGGTCACCTTCGCCGACGGGATGCTCCACCCCTCGGAGGAACCGGGGTTGGGCGTCGAGTACGACGAGAAGGCGGCCGAGCGTTTCCCGTACCAGCAGCGCTATCTTCCGGTCGCGCGGCGTCTCGACGGGTCGGTGCACGACTGGTGAGCGCGCGACTCAACCGTGCGGCGCCCCTCGCCCCGGAGGTACGGCCCGCCGTCGACCCCGCCCAACTCCGCACCCGTGTCGTCCACTTCGGGCTCGGCGCCTTCCACCGCGCCCACCAGGCGGTCTACACCGAGAACGCGGCCGCCCGGTCCGGTGAGCCCTGGGGCATCACCGCCGTGGCGCCGAGGTCGGCGGCGACCGTACGCGCCCTGCGCGAACAGGACTTCCTGTACTCGCTCACCGAGCGCCGTCCGGAGGGCCCCCGTACCCGGGTCGTGGGCTCGGTGGTCGACGCGCTGGCCATGAGGCCGGACGCCAAGGCACTCAGCGCGCTGCTCGTCGATCCCGAGGTGACAGTGGTGACGCTCACCGTAACCGAGAAGGGCTACCAACGGCTCGCGTCCACGGGCGGGTTGGACACCGCCGCCGTCGCCGCCGACCTCGCGGCGGACCCTGACGGCCCGTTCACCACGGCCGTCGGGGCGCTGGCCGCCGGACTGGCGGCGCGGGCACGGGCGGACGGCGCGCCGATCACCGTCGTGTCCTGCGACAACATGGCGGACAACGGCGCCGTACTCGGCCGGGTGGTACGGGAGTTCGTCGACGCGTCCCACTGGCCCGACCGGCACCGGGTCATGGACCGGATCGCCGAGACCGTCCGTTTCCCCGCGACGGTGGTCGACCGGATCGTGCCCGCGACGAGCGAGACGGACCTTGTGGCCGCCGCTACCGCCCTCGGGGTACGCGACGAACTCGCCGTGACGGCCGAACCGTACCGGCAGTGGGTCCTGGAGGACTCCTTCGCCGCCGCCCGGCCGCTCTGGGAACTCGACGGCGCCCTGTTCGTCAGGGATGTGACGCCGTATCAGCTCACCAAGCTGCGGCTGCTGAACGGCTCCCACTCGGCGCTCGCCTACGTGGGTGCGGCAGCCGGCCACACCACCATCGCCGGGGCCATGGCGGCCAGTTGGGGCGAGCGGCTCGTCCGGGCGCTGTGCGCGGAGGTCGCGCCCACGCTCCCGGCGGGCGGTCCCGACCCGGCCGCGTACGCCGACGATCTCGTCGTACGGTTCCGCAATCCCGGGATGCGGCACCTGCTGCGGCAGATCGGCTCCGACGGTTCGCTGAAGGTCACGGAGCGCTGGCTGCCCGCGCTTCGCACCCTGCGCGAACGGGGCGCCGGCACGCCGGTGCTCGAACTCGCCCTCGCCGCCTGGGTGTTGAGCACCCGGCGGCCCGACGCACCGACCGACCCCGCGGCCGAGACCCTCGCCGCCTGCTGGGACGGGACTCCCCGCCCCGACGAGACGGTCCGCGCGCTGCTGCGCGTCCTCGGCGCCACGGACCTGGCCGACGACGACCAGTTCGTCATCGCGATCGCCGACCGGCTGCCCGCCCTCCGGGCCGGACGCGTCGAGATCTGAACCCCCGACTCCGAGCCCACACCCCTGCCCGTCCCCACGCTCAACTCGGCACACGAACAACGGAGTTCATGATGCAGAACAGCCCCACCATCCCGGAGACCGCTCACCCCGCCCGGCGAACGACCCGCGATCTCACCAAGGCCGCCGTCTCGGGCTGGCTCGGCACGGCCATGGAGTTCATGGACTTCCAGCTGTACTCGCTGGCCGCCGCGATCGTCTTCAACAAGATCTTCTTCCCGGACGTCAGCCCCGCCATCGGCCTGATCGCCGCGATGGCGACCTACGGCGTCGGCTACGTCGCCCGCCTCGCCGGTGCGGTCTACTTCGGGCGGATGGGCGACCGGATCGGCCGCAAGAAGGTCCTCGTCATCACGATCCTGCTGATGGGCGGGTCCACCACCCTCATCGGCGCGCTGCCCACCTACGCCGCGATCGGCATCCTCGCGCCGAGCCTGCTGGTCCTGCTGCGGCTGATCCAGGGCTTCGGCGCCGGGGCGGAGATAGCCGGCGCGACCGTGCTGCTCGCCGAGTACGCTCCCGTGCGCAGGCGCGGCCTGATCGCCTCGCTGGTGTCGCTGGGCACGAACTCCGGGACGCTCGCCGCCTCGGGTCTGTGGGCCATCCTCATCGGCGTGCTCAGCGAGGACCAACTCCTCTCCTGGGGCTGGCGGTTGCCGTTCCTGCTGAGTTTCGTCCTCATGCTCTTCGCGGTCTGGCTGCGCCGCGGCCTCAAGGAGAGCCCGGTCTTCGAGGAACGTGCCGACGTCGTGGACGGCGTGGCGATGACCCGCGGCGAGGTCGAGTCCACGATCGCCGAGAAGGGCGAACACCGGGTCGACGTCCTCGCGGCGGGCATCCGCCAGCGCAAGGGCAAGGCGTTCTTCCTCGCCCTTGGCCTGCGCCTGGGCCAGGCGGGCAACTCCGGGCTGATCCAGACGTTCCTCGTCGGCTACATCGCCACCAACCTCTCGGTCGGCCGCTCCGTCCCCACGGACGCGATCGTCTACGGCTCGCTGCTCGGCTTCGCCACCGTGCCGGCCGTGGGTCTGCTCGGCGACCGCTACGGACGCCGCCCGGTCTACATGGCGTTCTCCCTCCTGACCGCCGTCATCGCCTTCCCGGTGATGTTCCTCATCGCGTCCGGTTCCGCGGCGGCGGTGATGTCCGGCATGGTGCTCGGCCTGAACGTCGGCGTCCTCGGCCTCTTCTCGCTGGAGAGCGTGACGATGGCCGAACTCTTCGGCTCCCGCACCCGGTTCACCCAGCTCGCGCTCGCCAAGGAGATCGGCGGCATCCTCACCACCGCGATCGGCCCGGTCCTCGCGGCCTCGCTCACCGCCGTCACCGGCAGCTGGTGGCCCATCGCGGTGATGCTCATCGTCTACTCGCTCATCACCCTCGTCAGCGCGTTCCTCGCCCCCGAGACACGCGGACGCGACTTGGTCCGACTGGAGGACGCCGTATGAGTACGGGCCGTATGAGGGCCGTCGTGGTGCACGGGCCCGGAGACGTTCGCATCGACGAACGGGCCCGCCCGGTACCGGCCGCGGGCGAGGTGCTGCTCGCCCTGGAGTGGGGCGGGATCTGCGGATCCGACATCACCTACTGGAAGAACGGCGCGTCCGGCACCGCCTCGTTGGCCCACCCGCTCGTCCTCGGCCACGAGGTCGCGGGCCGGATCGCGGCACTCGGCGCCGGGGTCACCGGCCTGGACGAGGGACAGCAAGTCACCGTCCACCCCGCCCAGTTGGTGGGCGACGGCGTCCTCCCGGACCGGATCGCCGGGCGCACCAACCTCTATCCGCACGTCCGCTACTTCGGCTCGGCGGCCTTCGACCCGCACACGGACGGCGGGTTCAGCGAATACCGTACGGTCCGCGCGGCCCAGGTCCGTCCCCTGCCGGACGGCGTCGACACCCAACAGGGCGCCCTGGCCGAGCCGTTGGCGGTCGCCCTGCACGCCGTGGGCCGGGTGCCGGCGCTGCGCGGGCGGACGGTCCTGGTCAACGGGGCAGGTCCGATCGGCTCGTTGGTGGTCGCCGCGGCGAAACACGCCGGGGCGGGCACCGTCATCGCCGCCGACCTCTCCGCCGCCTCCCTCGCCGTCGCCCGCGCGATGGGCGCCGACGAGACGCGTGACATCGCGCGCGGCGAGTCCCTGCCCGAGGACGTCGAGGTCGTCTTCGAGGCGTCCGGCGCCCCCTCGGCCCTCGGCCCGGTCCTACGGTCCACCGCGCGCGGCGGCACCCTCGTCCAGGTCGGCAACCTCCCCGGCGCGGCGGTCTCCGCCACCCTCGGCGACCTGGTCACCCGTGAAATCACCTGGATCGGCTCCTACCGCTTCGTCGAGGAGATCGACGACGCGCTGCACGCGCTGCGGGACGGGCTGGACGTGACACCGGTGATCACACACCGGTTCCCGCTGGAACGGGCGAAGGAGGCGCTGGCGGTCGCGGCGGACCCGGGGAGCGGGAGCAGCAAGGTGCTGCTGCGGCTGGGCGGGCGGACCAACTCCGTTGCGCCTGACGCCGGTTCGTCCGGCTCCGGTACGTGACACATAGGTCGCCCTTCGGAAGAACAAGAACCAGGAGATTCGCGTGCCCTTGCCGCCACTGCCCCCTACGGCTGACCGACCGGGTCAAACCGTCGACGTCGTGTGCGTCGGGGAGACCATGGCCGTCCTCAGTCCGCCGGACAGCCGTCCGTTCGACGAACAGCCGACGCTCGCGATGGCCATCGGCGGTGCCGAGTCCAACGTCGCCTGCGGTCTGGCCGGTCTCGGTCACCGTGTCGCGTGGCTGAGCCGCCTGGGCGAAGACCCGTTCGCGCGCCGCATCCTGGCCGAACTCACCGCGCGGGGCGTCGACGTGACGGGAGTGGAGACCGACCCGGCCCGCCCGACCGGCGTCTACTTCAAGGACCCGGCGCCGGAGGGCACACGTACCCACTACTACCGGAGCGGATCGGCCGCGACCCTGATGGGCCCGGAGCTGACCCGGCTGCCCGTCCTGCGCCGGGCCCGCATCGTGCACCTGTCGGGCGTCGCCGCGGCGCTCTCCGACAGCTGTGCCGGGTTGCTGGAGGCGATCCTGGTCGACCGCGCGCTCAACGGCGAGGCCGGCGAACCCGGTGAGTCAGGCGAGTCCAGAGGGCCGATCGTCTCCTTCGACGTCAACCACCGCCCCGCGCTGTGGCGTTCCGGCACCGCCGACGCCGCGAAGAACCTGCTGACCCTCGCCCGCGCCGCCGACATCGTGTTCGTCGGACGGGACGAGGCCGAGGCGCTGTGGGGCACGGCCCGCCCGGACGACGTGGCCGAACTCCTCGGCCCCGCACCGCTGGTCGTGGTCAAGGACGCCGAACACGGAGCGACCTCGTACGCCGCCGGCACCCGTACGTTCGTCCCCGCACTGCCCACCCAGGTGGTCGAACCGGTCGGCGCGGGCGACGCGTTCGCCGCCGGTTACCTCTCGGCGGTCCTGGAGAACCGGGACGAACGGTCCCGCCTGCGCCTCGGCCACATGGCGGCGTCCGCAGCGCTGCGAACAAGGGACGACGTGCCGCTCATGCCGCCCCGCGCGGAGACCGACCGCCGGCTCGCGCTGGACGACCCGGGGTGGCCCGTGGCGGCGACGGGATGAACCGGCGGACGCGACGGCGCTCGCCTTGGGTCGGTGTCGTGCCGTTCCGGGTGACGGTGGTCGGTCCGGGACGGTGCCGGGGGAATCGGCGTGCGACGGCCGAGTCCTGCCACGCCCAGGCGCCGCCGCCCTGGCAGCGGGCCCCGGTCCACGGCGATGCATCGGCTCACCGAGACCGCGCCGGCCACGCCGATCACCGTACGCGGAGCGCCACTTCCGCTCCGCTCGGAACGGCACCCGAGCGAACCGGCCGACGCGAGCACACCCACCACCGGCCCCTGCCC
>NZ_JBXVPZ010000345.1:0-10569 GCF_057961495.1 Streptomyces sp. P5F9
TATAAGAGACAGCCCGCCCCCGGCTCGATCCCCAGCTCCTCGATCAGACGGTTGCGGAGGTCTCGGTGGACGGCGAGGGCCTCCGCCTGGCGGCCGGTGCGGTGGAGGGCGAGCATCAGCTGGCGGTGGTAGGACTCGCGGAGGGGGTGGTCGGCGACCAGTGCGGCCAACTCCGGGACGAGGGCGCCGAGTCGGGGTCCGCCCAGGGCCAACTCCGCGTCGTAGCACCATTCGAGGACGAGGAGGCGGGCCTCGGCCAGGCGCTGGGCGAAGGCGTAGCCGCCGAGTTCGGCGGGGACGCCGCTGAGCGGGGTGCCGCGCCAGAGGGCGAGGGCCGCCGTGCAGGCGCGGACCGTGGCGGGCCAGTCCTTCGCCGCGTGCGCGGTGCGGGCCGTGGCGACGTGGGACTCGAAGACGTGGACGTCCAACTCGCCCTCGTCGACCCGGAGTACGTATCCGGGCGGGACCGCGCGCAACCGGTCGGGGTCGTCGAGGAGGCGGCGGAGGCGGGTCACGTGGTTGTGCAGGGAGGCGTGTGCGGACGCCGGCGGTGAGCCGCCCCACAGGGCGTCCTTCAGGGCGTCCACGGAGACCACCCGGCCGGGTTCCAGGAGCAGCGCGGCCAGCAGCACCCGCACCTTGGGGCTGCCGACGGGGTGCACGGCATCATCGTCGGCAGGGTCGAAAAGGACGGGCGTGCCCAGCAGTCCGAACCGCAGCTCGTACCGCATCACACCGAACCCGTCACCCTTCCGCACAGCCTCTCGCGACCGTGCCCCTTGGCGGATATCCGCCCTGTTCACGGCGGTTTCCCGCCACCCTGTCCCGGCCGCCGAACGCCGGAATCCGTTGCCGGACCGGGCGTCTCCCGTCGCCGTCCGGCGACTTCAGGCCACGCGGCCCAGGAGCATCGTGCGCACCATTGGCCACATGTTAGCGATTCGTTGGTGCGACCTGATGTGATCACATCATCGGATCTGGCCCGACGGTGCGCGCGTACGACGCGCAACTCGGGGGAGTGTCGCCGTCGCGGCCGGGTCCGGGGACGCGAGAGGGCCCCGGTCGGCGGAGGTGAACGACCGGGGCCCTCGTCCCTTACATCCGAGGTACTACGGGTCGGCCACCTACATCCCAGGTATTACGGGTCCGCCGCCTACCCCTGAAGTACTACGGGCCGGTCAGATGACGGGCGGGCGTCCCAGCCGCGTCAGCCGCCACACCGTCCGCCACCGCATCGGCCGCCGCTCCCCCGCCGGTTCGCGCACACCCTCCACGAACCCGCCGAACCACGCCCGCAGCCCGGCGAGCGACCGTGTCCGTACGAGAGTCAGCAGCGTCCAGATGCCCAGGTGGACCGGGATCAGGGCGAGCGGGAGCCGGCGGCGGACCAGCCAGACGCGGTTGCGGGCGGTGACCCGGTAGTAGATGGCGTGCCGGGCGGGCGAGGTCTTGGGGTGCTGGAGGAGCAGCTCGGGGGCGTACAGGATGCTCCAGCCGGCGTCGGCGGCCCGCCAGGCGAGGTCGGTCTCCTCGTGCGCGAAGAAGAACTCGGCCGGCCAGTCCCCCGTCTCGGCGAGCATCGCCATGCTCAGCGCGTGCCCGCCGCCGAGGAACCCGGTGACGTACCCGCCCTCCATCGGATCCCCCGCGCCGACCCGCGGCACATGGCGCCGCTGGGTCTCCCCGTGCTCGTCGGCGATCCGGAACCCGACGATGCCCAGGCGCGGTTCGGCCGCGTACAAATCGCGTACGCGGCGCAGCACGTCCGCGTCGACGAGCAGTCCGTCGTCGTCGAGTTCCACTACGACGTCCACGTCACCGAACGCGCGGAGCCGGGCCAGGCCCACGTTGCGGCCGCCGGGGCAGCCGAGGTTCTCGTCGAGGTCGATGGTGGTGACCTCGCCGGGGAGGGAGAGCCGGTCGGTGAACTCCGGGAGCCGGCAGCCGTTTCCGACGATCACGATGCGAGTGGGCGGGAGGTCCTGCTTGGCCACGGACTCTAGGAGCGCGTCGACCTCGGCGGGCCGGTTTCCCATGGTCACCACGGCGACGGCGATCCTCGGTCCGACCACGTCGCTCACTCCATCCGGCACGTCTCTCGCTCCATCCGGCCATCCGGCGATGCCCGCGCCCTGACCGCGCAGCACTCCCCGTTCACCAAGATGTTGCCTCAGATCGGCCGGTTGCTCCGACTCACGTTCATTTTGCGGGACCTTTGTTGGGGCTTTGCCGGTTTTCCCTCCGGCGCACGAACTTCAGCCCCGACCAGTCGTCCCCCAGCGCGGCGACCTTCACATCGACGACACCGAGCGGAAGGAAGAGGTCGCGCAGGTCGTTCTCGCCGATGTCGCTGACATGCCCGGCGGCCTTGCGGGGCCAGGCGATCCAGAGCATGGCGGTGTCGGCGAGGCCGAGCACCAACTCCGGCGCTTCCGCGTCCAGTTGCCGCCGTTCCCGGTAGAAGGCGAGGGTGACGTCCGCGCCACGGGGGCCACCGGCGGTGACATCGCAGTCGGCGGGGAGTCCGGGGACGGTCCAGGAGGCGGCGGCGTGGTGCAGGTGGACCTGGTGGCCGGGCTTGACGCCGATCTTCTTGGCGAGCGGAGTGCCGGAGTAACCTCCGCCTGCCGCAGGGGAGTTGACCATGCTCTTCTCCGACCTTCCACGAACTTCTCCGGCCTTCTGTGAACTTCAGTGGCCTTCTACGAACCTCTATGGCCTTCTGTGAATCTCTATGGCCTTCTACGACAACGGCCGGTGCCCCGTCTCGATCGAGACGGGGCACCGTATCCCAAGTGACCGCGTACTGGCGTCAGCGTGCCGGTGTCAGCCGGCGATGTCGAAGGTGGCCGCCTTGGGCACGAACGCCGTGTCGCCGTCCTTGGCGGTGGCGAGCGCTGAGACGTACCAGGTGCCCTTGGCCGCCTCGGCCGCCTCCTTCTTGGTCACCTTGAACGTGTAGGTGCAGCGGGAGGTGTCGTCCGAGGTGCTCCTGCACGTGGCGGACTCGACGTCGCGCAGGTCCGCCGCGGTCGGCTTCAGCTTCGAACTCGCGGGCCAGGCAACGACCTTGAGGCCGCTGATGCCCGAGTCGTCACTGACGTCCACGGTGTAGGTGAAGGAACCGGCGCCGCTCGCGGACGGGGCGGTGTAGTGGGCCGAGCCGTTCGACAGGGCCGGCTTCTCGGGGGCCGCCGAGGCGGCGGACGCGGCGAGCCCGCCGGCGACGACTCCGCCGACCGCGGCGACGGAGGCGAGGGAGAGGAGAAGGGCGCGCTTGGACATGGACATGGGAGATCCCCCTGTGTGATGTGGATGGTGTGGGAGGCGGTGGTCGACCGCTTGCCTCGATGTGATCGAGCCTAGGAGCGGGACGGCGCCCGGTCCTCGGGCCCAAGAACGGTTGCCGTGTCGAACCAGAGATAGAGAAGAGCGGGACCGTAATCCCCCTTCCGCCTGACTCAGGCCCCTCACCTGCGCCCATAGCCTTTGAGTGTCATGAAACGAACCGACGACCGGCTGCTCCCGGTCCTGCTGATCTGTGCCCAGGCCCTGGTGTGGCCGGTGGCTCCGCTGCTGCGCGGCACCGTGCCGACCGCGGCCGACCTGCTTGTGGCCGCGCTGGTCGCGGGATCGGTGACGGCCGCGCTCGCCCTGCGCCGGACCCGTCCGGTGATCACGCTCATCGTGGTCGCCGCCGCCTGCGCGGTGGGCGCCGGCCCGCTGCCCACCGGGGCGATGGCCGTCTTCGGCACCGCGGGCGTCGCGCTCGCCCTGTTCACGGTGGCGGCCGAGCGCGACACCTTCACCACGGTCCTGTGCGTGGTCACGCTCGCGCTCTGGCAGTTCCTTCAGGACATCACCCTGCACGGACTCAGCGACAACAACGGCCTCGACCTGGTCCTGATCACCCTGCTCTACGCCACCG
Organism: Streptomyces sp. P5F9; assembly: GCF_057961495.1. NCBI lineage: Bacteria > Bacillati > Actinomycetota > Actinomycetes > Kitasatosporales > Streptomycetaceae > Streptomyces > Streptomyces sp. P5F9. The sequence goes on from NZ_JBXVPZ010000345.1 coordinate 3,929, forward strand.
CGTGCGGCGCGGGCTTCTCCGTACGCCGCACCCGCCGCGCCCGCCAGGCCGCCGAACTCCTCCTGAACCGCGCCGAGACCGAGCGCCACCGGCTCCCGGCGGCCGAACGGCGCCGTATGGAACGGGAGTTGCACGACGTCAGCGCCCACCATCTGACCGCCGTGGTCGTCACCGCCGGCGCCGCGCTCGGCCTGCGCGAACGCCGTCCCGAACTCGCCGCCGAGGCACTGGAGTTCGCGACCGAGACGGGCCGCGAGGTCACCCGGGCACTCGGCGCGGTCCGCGCCCCGGCCCCTTCCCGCGAGGAACTCCCCTCCCCCGAGGAGCGGTTGCACTCCCTGATCGCAGGCTTCCGCCGCCTCAACCAACCCGTCGACTTCGAGATCGACCCCCTCCCCGACGGCGCCGTCGCGGACGCGGCCTACGGCATCGTCCGCGAGGCCCTCACCAACGTGGCCCGCCACGCCCCCGGCGCCCACACGACGGTGACCGTCCGCTACGGCGACACCCGCACCGACATCGCGGTCACCAGCGCGGCTCCGCCGTCCGGCACCCCGGCCCACGGCGCGGGCCTGGGCGGCGGCCGAGGCCAGGGCTTCCTCCGCTCCCGGGCCCGAGAAACAGGCGGCACCCTGACCACCGGCCCGACACCGGAAGGCGGTTGGGAGGTACGAGCAATCCTCCCCGGCCGTACGGCAGCGCCAGTGGAACACGTCGTCCCACGCAGCTACCGCGCAGCCCAGGTCGTCGCCGCGATCGGCCTGTGCTTCCAGCCCCTGCTACCGGTCCTGATCATCCGCGCGGATGCGACATCCACCAGCACGCATGTATCGGCGGGCGTCCTGTTCACCTTGCTGGCAGCGACCCAGGCGGTAGCCCTGCTATGGCTGCGCAGAGCACCGCGGACTGTCCAACTGGCCTTGATCGGCCTGGCGTTGCTGTGGCCTCTGGCCATGTCGGTGGGCAACTACACAGGCCCGGTGCTGCTCCCACCAACTCTGAGCGTCCTGGCAACATGCGTGTCACTGACGGCTTTTAAGGGGCGCGGGGCTGTATCGATTTGCGGCTCCGCCGCGGGGCGCGACCAGCCCCCACCGGCGCGCACCTTCCGACTACCTCAGGCCCCTATCCCTGTCTTCCCCATCGCAGCCACAGCCGCACACACCACCGCCCTAACGATCGCCATCCTGCACCGAGGCACAACCACCCCCACCTGGGCAGTGGCCACGACCGCAACTACCGCCGCTGCACTGGCAATTGGCGCGGCCTACTACACCGGATCCCTGATCGCCCAACACAACAAGGCAACCCAGGGCGCCCAATCAGAACAACTAGCCACGTGGACAGAGGAAGCCGTAGGAGACGCCTGGGCAGAACGCCGCCGCATCGCAGCAGGGCTGGAAACCACCGTCCTGGCCCGCACCGCAGACATGATCACAGAAGCACAGGCAGGCCACCTGGACGCGACAGCTACCCGCGCCCGAGAGGCCCTCGCGGCAATGCGCGCGCTCCTGGACGCAGTCCGGGACGCCGACGAAACAGCAACCCCCGCCCTACGCCCCCAACCCACCGTCCAGGCCCTCGACTTGCTGGCACACCAGTGCCGAGCCACCGGCCGGGACCTACAGATACGCGTCACCGACCGCGTCCCGGACCGGCTCCCCACCGAAGTGGACCTCGCCGCATATCACGTCGCCGAAACCCTGCTGGCGACCGGCGACAACGACCCCGCCGTACTCGAACTCGACGCGGACGGCGGTACGTTGACGATCACGGCCACCGGCGTACCCCGCGCCACCGACACCGCCGTACGGGCCCGCCTCACGGCAAGGATCGCGCCGCTCGGCGGCACCCTGACGGCCGGCCGCCCACCGGGCACGGTCCACCTCCGGCTGCCGCTCACGGCACCGGACGACGAGGAGAGAGAACGATGAGCCTCAGGGTGCTGGTCGTCGACGACCAGGGCATCGTCCGGGCGGGCTTCGCCGCCGTGATCGACGCCGAGGACGACATGACGGTCGTGGGCGAGGCCGCCGACGGCGCCACCGCGGTGGTCCTGGCCGCCGAACTCGCCCCGGACGTGGTCGTGATGGACGTACGGATGCCCGAACTGGACGGCATCGCCGCCACCCGGATCATCACCGGCAGGGAGAACGCGCCGCGCGTCCTCGTGCTGACCACCTTCGACCTCGACGCGTACGTCTTCGACGCCCTGCGCGCGGGAGCCTCCGGGTTCCTCCTCAAGGACGTGCACGCCTCCGAACTCCTGGCAGGAATCAGGGTGGTGGCGAGCGGCGAGAGCGTCCTGGCCCCGTCCGCGACCCGCAGGCTGATCGGCCACTACGCGTCCGGCGCGGGCGCGGGTTTCCGTTCCGACGCCGAGAACGGTCCGCGCGAGCTGGAGAGCCTCACCGGCAGCCAGCGCAACGTCCTCGCCCTGCTCGCCTCGGGCCTCAACAACGCGGAGATCGCGGCGGAGTTGGACATCACCGTCGGCACGGTCAAGTCCCATGTCAACGCCCTGCTCCGCAAACTCGGCCTGCGCGACCGCGTCCAGGCCACGATCCTCGCCTACGACCTCGGCATCACGCGCCCGAACCCACCGGGCGCGGACCACCTCTGACCACCAACACCCCTTTGATCAACGCCACTTGGGAGTACAGCCATGCCCAGTACCGACGCCGATGCCGCCGACTCGCCCCTCCGCCGGCTCGGCCAGAACCTCCGCAACCCCTTCGCCCTCGGCTATCTCGGGGTCTGCGTGGCCATCGTCATCTGGACGGTCGTCGTGACCGTCATGGACGACTCGGGCGAGTCCATGGCGGGCGTCGTCCCGATCCTGGCGACCGCCCCGGCCAGCCTCGTGGTCCTCGTACTGCCGGGCGGCAAGGCCATGTTCATCATCGCCGTCGTTATCGGCGCGCTGGTGAACGCCTCGGTCATCGGCTGGTGCGCCCGCGCCCTGCGCCGCGGCAACCAGTCCGACGCCACCCGCTGAGCCCCGGGCAGGACTAGGGTGGGAGCGCGGTGTTCGCCCGGCTTCGCATCGGGCACAACCACCGCGTCGAAGGACTGCGGCATGAGGCACGCGCCCTGCACCACGCACCAACCGGCCACAACCCATGAAGAACGGCCCCTACGCCCCCTGTTGACGGTCGTTCCCCCTCCCCCCGACACCGCCCTGTTGACCGAACTCGTCCAACTACGCGTCCAGAACACCCAGTTGATGCTGGCCCTGGAGACCCGGGCGGTGATCGACCAGGCACGCGGCATGGTGATGGCCCTCGCGCCGTGCACCGGCGACAAGGCCTGGGACCTGCTGGTGGGCGTTTCCCAGCACTGCAACATCAAGCTCCGGGTCGTGGCGGCGGCACTGGTGGCCACGGCGGAGGACAGGACGCTTCCGGTCGACATCCAGCGGGAGTTGCGCCGCGCACTGCGCCGCCTCCACGCGGCGGACCGGCAGTAGCCCGTACGGGATGAGGACGGCACCGGGAGCTGTGGTTCCAACTCTCCGGTGCCTTCGTCCAGAACGGCCGGCGGACGCCCCCACTGGGTAGCCCGGCCCGCCGCACCTAAACAGCCCGAAAACTTCGGCTCCGGCTTCCGGTACGGGTATCACGAAAACCCGTTCGAATAAGCCTGTTTGAAAGCTGTCCCCCCGGGCACTCGTCCGGTGTGCTTCGGACCGGAGGCACCCCCGTGGGAGCGGTGTTCGCTGCTCCCCCTGTGTGCTGCGGTCTGCCGACCCCACGGTGAGTGACACCACCGAAGAGGGAGCACGTCTCCATGCAGGCCGAACGCACACTCAAGTCCCGTACCACCAAGCGCACTTACGACGACTCCCCCGACACCGACGAGTCGTTCCGCCGTATCGCCGCACTGCCGAACGGCCCGGAGCGGGCCGCGTTGTGCCAGGAGGTGGTGTGCGCGTGGATGCCGATGGCCGTACGGCTGGCCCGGCGCTTCCGGCACCGGGGCGAGTCCGCCGAGGATCTCTCGCAGGTCGCCCAACTCGGCCTGGTCAAGGCGGTGTCACGCTTCGACCCGAGTCTCGGTACGGCCTTCCCCAGCTTCGCGATACCGACGATCCTCGGCGAGGTGAAGCGGCACTTCCGTGACGAGCTCTGGGTCGTCCACGTCCCGCGCCGGGTGCAGGAGCTGCGCGGTCAAGTCCGGTCCGCCGACCACGAGTTGAGCGCCACGCGGGGCGGGACGATCTCCGCCGTCCACGAGATCGCCGCGCACACCGGGCTGACGGAGACCGAAGTACGGCTGGGCCAGGGGGCGTTGGAGGCCTACACCGCCTGGTCCCTGGACGCCGTACCCGGCCACCCCACGGACGGCCACCCGCTGACCGACACCCTCGGTGACATCGAGCCCGACTTCGACCTGATCGTCAACCGCGAGGCCCTGCGCCCCCTGTTGCGGGCGCTGCCCGAGCGGGAGCGCGAGATCCTCTACATGCGGTTCTACTGCGAGATGACCCAGGCCCGCATCGGCGCGCGGCTCGGTGTCTCCCAGATGCACGTCTCCCGCCTGATCACCAGCACCTGCGCCCGCCTGCACGACCAGGTGATGGCCGAACCGCGCGCGTTCAGGCGGGCGTCGTAACGACACTCGGCGTGTTCGCCGCTTCGGCGACCAGCTCACTCCCGGTCGACGTACGCGACGGATCGCTCGCGGCGGTCATCAGCCAGGCCGCCGTGGCGGGGTCCGTCTCAGGGGGTACGACCAGCAGGTCCCAGCGGCTCGTGCGGTACGACAGGAGCAGCAGCTGGTGCGGATCCTGCTCGGCCAGGAACCAGCCCACCTTCACGATGTGCCCGTCGACCGGCACCTTGCGCGGGAAGGCGGCCGGCCAGTGCGTGGGATTCACCGTGACCCGCGTGATCCGCCCCCACAGCGAGTCGAGCACCGCGACCAGCGAGGGCAGCTCCGCCCCCAGATCCCGGGACCGGGGCCACCAGGCCCCGTCCAGCAGAGCGGGCGCGGAACCGAGCGGAGCGAGTGACATACGGAGTGCGGGGGCGGACGGAACGGGGGCAACAGGCGCAACGGGCGCAGTCATGACGCGAACCCTGCTCTGGGCCGGTCGAGACCGGCCCGGCGTAATCGATCGCCGAAAACGACACGGGCATGGAGGCCGGTGCGCGGAATACCCTCGGTGACTTCGAGCGTACTCCTCAGCGTGACTCCGGCGATTCTCCGTCCCCTGTAGGACGAGCACCGGTACCGCCGAACGGCCCTCGTACTTCCGGCCGAGGCCCGGTCCCGGAACCGGCCGCCCGGCCGAGGCGGCGGGTATCCGTGCGGGAGGAAGCTCTGGGGACAGCAGCCGGTGAGGACCGGCCGCACCGTGCATCGAGGAGCTCCGCATGAAGCGCATCGTCATCGCCCTGGCCGCGGCCGCCGTCCTGGCCGGCGGCGTCGTCGTGGCATGGAACGTGTTCGACAACGCGTCGGTCGCCACCGCGAGCGGTCCGGACCACACGGTGCCGCGCGCCGAGGTCGAGAAGCAGGCCAAGGAGAACTACGCCATCCCCTTCGTCCAGGACGGCCCGCAGTCCGTGAGCTGCCCGAGCGGGCTGCGCGCGAAGATGGACTACACCGTGGCGTGCACCGCCGTCTTCAAGGGCGAGACCAAGAAGATGCTGATCTCCGTCACCGGAGTGCACGGCGACCGCGTGAGTTTCGACTACGGCCTGACGAAGTAGGCGGTGTGGCGCGGCAGTTGGCGCGGGGCACGGCGACCGGCCGGATCAGCGGTCGCCGACCACGCCGCACCGCCACGCCCAGGCGGCGATCTCCACCCGGTTCCGCAGCTTCAACTTGCCCTGAACGCTGGCCATATGCGTCTTGACGGTGGAGAGCGACACGAACAGCTCCGCGCAGATCTCCTGATTGGTCCGCCCTTCGGCGACCAGCCGCACCACGTCGAGTTCCCGTCCCGTCAGGGGACTTGAGGACCCCTCGGCCCGCCGGGCGGTCTCCGCCGCGGGCCGCTGCTCACCGATCCGCTCCAACAGCCGTACGGTCACGGCGGGCGACACCAGCGCGTCACCACGCGAAGCAGCGCGTACGGCCTCCACCAGCAGCCCGGGGCCCGCGTCCTTCAGCAGGAACCCGCAGGCGCCGCCGTGCAACGCCCCGTAGACGTAGTCGTCCTGGTCGAAGGTGGTCACGACCACGACGCGCAACGGATCGACGGCCTTCGGCCCCGCGAGCAGCCGGGTCACCTCCAGGCCGTCGAGTTTCGGCATCCGGATGTCGACGAGACACACGTCGGGCCGCAGCTGTCTGGCCAGCTCCACGCACTCCGCACCGTCGGCCGCCTCGCCCACCACCTCGATGTCGGGCTGGAGTTGGAGGATCAACCGGAATCCGGTGCGCACCATCTCCTGGTCGTCGGCGATCAGAACCGTGATACGTCTCCCCGAACCACTCGCGCCGGCACCGGCATTGGCCTCGGTCATGCGAGCGATCCTGCCACAGCCCCGCGCAACGGAAACTCGGCCGTCAGCCGCCACCCCCCGTCCTCCGCCCGGCTCGCGTGCAGCGTGCCCCCGACGGCCTCGGCGCGTTCGGCCAGCCCGACGAGGCCGTCGGGGGCACGCTGCACGCGAGCCGGGCGGAGGACG
>NZ_JBXVPZ010000346.1:0-10559 GCF_057961495.1 Streptomyces sp. P5F9
CCGCAGGCGACGCGACCGCAGGGAGCGCCCTTTACTCGGCTCCCGCAATCCCGACACTGACCAAGAAGCGGGCGGCCAACCCGTCGCTTCACAAGATCCGCAAGTGGCAGCTCAGGGCGGCAAGTTGACCCCCAGCAGTTGTCATCGCCGCACCCGACCCAAGAACCCCGCCCACCTCCGAAGTCACGTACAACCTTTACGCACCACCACAGGTCTCCTGATCGCCAACCACCCGTGAAACCAGGGACAACTCCCGGCAAACACGGATGGTCCGCACCCCATCGACGCGGATGCCCGCCACGCATCCCCCGCATGCCGCAGGAGAACCCCGCATGCACCAGAAGCATCACCCGCACCTGCGCCTCGCCCTCGCGACGGCCGCCGCGGCCGCGCTCACGGGCGGTCTGCTCACGCTCTCGGCGACGACGGCCACCGCCGCCGACTCGTTCAAGGTCGCGAAGGCCGACTTCAACGGCGACGGATTCGGCGACGTCGTGGCCTCGGCCCCCGGCGCCTACGTCAGCGGCCACGCCAACGCCGGCCAGATAGTCGCGCTGTACGGCAGCGCCACCGGCGTGACCTCGGCCAAGCGTTCGGTCATCAGCCAGAACTCCGGCACCGTGCCCGGCACGGCCGAGGCCGGCGACTGGTTCAGCGGCGCGACGGCGTACGCCGACTTCAACGGCGACGGGTACGACGACCTCGCCGTGGGCTCGCCGAGCGAAAAGGTCGGCACCGACACCGACGGCGGCGCCCTCGCGATCCTGTGGGGCTCGGCGAGCGGCCTCACCGGCAAGAGCAGCGACGTACCGGACCCGGCCGTCTCCTCGCACGACTACTGGGGCCTGTCCCTGGCGGCCGGCGACTTCGACGGCGACGGCAAGGCGGACCTGGCGGTGGGCAGTTCGGCCGCCACCCTCTATGTCTACAAGGGCGGTTTCAGCAGCTCCACCGGCCAGCCCGGCGGCCGTTACACCGTCAAGCCCCCGATCCAGCCCGGCAGTTCCGGCTTCCCGTACGGCCCGGAGCAGCTCACCGCCGGTGACGTGAACGGCGACGGCCGTACCGACCTGGTGGTCGACGGCTACGAGACGCAGACCGACAACGGCTGGAACACCAACTACTACCTGCCCGGCAGCGCGACCGGCCTGAGTGTCACGGGCGTCAAGACCCTCAAGCCCGGCATCGTCACCGGCATCGGCGACATCAACGGCGACGGCTACGGCGACATCGTCACCGGCGCCGACTGGGACGCGACCACCAGCAGCGGCCAGACCATCCCCGACGCCGCGAACGGCGGCAAGGCCAGCATCACCTACGGTTCCGCGTCCGGCCCGGCCTCGACCACCGGCATCACCCAGAACACCGGGAACGTACCCGGCAGTTCGGAGAAGGGCGACGGCTTCGGCTGGGACCTGGACCTGGGTGACGTCAACGGCGACGGCTACCAGGACCTCGTGGTCTCCACCCCGGCGGAGGACCTCGGCAGCGTCTCCAACGCCGGCATGGTCACCGTCATGTACGGCTCCGCGAGCGGCATCAACACCTCCACCGGCCTCCAGTCCTTCGCCCAGAGCACGGCGGGTGTCCCCGGAACGGACGAGAAGAACGACCTGTTCGGCGAGGACGTCAAGCTCGACGACGTCAACGGCGACGGCAAGGCGGACCTGATCATCGGCCAGGCCGAGGACGGCGGCGACGGAGCGGTGACCTACCTGCCCTCCACCGGCACGAAGATCGGTACGACCGGCTCCCGCGCCCTCTCCGTGACCTCGGTGGGCGTCTCCACCTCGGGCACGGCCCAGTTCGGCTCCCTCTTCGCCGACTAGGACCCGCCCCGGCCTGCGCTTCTTCTCCGCCGGGCCCGTGCCGACCGTCCACCACGGCCGGCCCGGGCCCGGCCCCTGTCACCCCCTCAGGGCTCCCACCGGACTCCCCTTAGGGGATGTCACAGCTCGGCAGCAAAGCCCCGTCCGAAACCTCCGGCCCGACACGTGTCTCCGTGGAACCAGGTACGTTCGATGACGTGGCTGGATTCAGGATCGGACGCGGCGGCCGGGACGGCAGGGCTCCGCAAGCGCGCCCTCAACAACCTCCGTACGGGCAGCAGGCACCCCCGGCGCCGCAGGGACAGCCGTACGGCTACCCCGCGGCACCGCAGCCGTACCCGCAGCAGCGACCGCAGTACGGAAGCCCCGCGGGCGGCGGCCGGCAGTGGTCCCAGGGGAACGGTGGCAACGGCGCCTACGGCGACGAGCCCGAGTACTTCGGCGACGGCGGCGGGTACGGACAGGGCGCCCACCCGGGCACCCCGGACCCGTACGCGGCGAACAACCCGGGCAGCACCCAGGCCTTCGCCGTAGGGGAGGACCCGTACACCCAGGGCGGTACGTACCGCGCGGGCTCGGCCCAGGCCCCCACCGGCCCGGTAGGCCCCCGCCTGCACTGGAAGGACCTGCTGAGAGGCATCGTCCTCGCCCCCCAGCAGACCTTCCTCCAGATGCGGGACTACACGATGTGGGGCCCCGCCCTGATCGTGACGTTCCTCTACGGCCTGCTCGCGGTCTTCGGCTTCGACGGCGCCCGCGCGGACGCGATAAGCGCCACCCTGGCGAACGCGGTCCCGATCGTCCTGATCACGGCCGTGGCGATGGTGCTGTCGTCCTTCGTCCTGGGCGTGGTCACCCACACCCTGGCCCGCCAGCTCGGCGGCGACGGGGCCTGGCAGCCCACGGTCGGCCTCTCCATGCTGATCATGTCCCTCACGGACGCCCCCCGCCTGGTCTTCGCCATGTTCTTCGGCGGCAACGCGACCTTCGTCCAGGCCCTCGGCTGGGCCACCTGGGTGGCGGCCGGCGCCCTCCTCACGATGATGGTCAGCCGCTCCCACGACCTCCCCTGGCCGAAGGCCCTGGGCGCATCGGCGATCCAGCTCATCGCCCTGCTGTCGATCGTGAAACTGGGCACGTTCTAGAGGCTCTCCGCTACGACAGTTCTTCTCTTCCGCTACGACGACGAAGGGCTCCCGGCGCGCGCCGGGAGCCCTTCGTCGTCGTAGGAGATGCTGCCGCCGCCGCTCAGGCGTCGAGGACCTGGCCGGTGCGCCGCACGACCGGGGGTTCGACGGACCAGGGACCCCACCACCACACGTCCGCCGTCACGACTTGCTCTGATGGACACCCGGGCGTCGTGGCTGACTGTCGTCGTCTAAGGCTGAGGAGTTCCAGGGCCCAGTCTCCGTCCAGGGTGCTCCGGACCGAAGAAGTCGTGCCATTCGCGTGCCAGATCCTGCGGGGAAACACGGGGAACAGCGGGGACTTGCGCGAGTGTGTCCGGAGTTCCAACACCGCTCCACCGCAGATCAATCCGGCAACTGCCGCCCGAAGACCCGAGCTTCCCGAGCTCAGTGTGCGGACGGTGCTGACGCAGACGATGCCCTCCGATACGGTCCCGAGCCATGACGGATGGCAGCGGTGTGCCGGAGAAGGTGGCGTGGATCCTGGTTCGGGACGACCGGGTATTGGTGACGCGTAGTCACGGCAGAGATCGCTTCTACTTCCCGGGCGGTCATCGTGAGCCAGGCGAGTCCGACGACGAGACCCTGGTGCGGGAGATCGACGAGGAACTGCGGGCGACGATCGACCCCGGTTCCATGGTGCACTTCGGCACGTTCGAGATCGACGAGGGCCATCCGGATCACGATCCCTTCCGGATGATCTGCTACACCGCCGATCACCGCGGGGAGCTGATCCCGTCGAGGGAGATCGCCGAGAAGGCATGGTTCCGCTACGCCGACCGGGTCCGAGTCTCGGCCGTCGACGAGATGGCCTTCGACGCGCTGCACGAGGCCGGGCAGCTTTCCTGATCGTGTGACCTCGGCCTGGCGGCCTATACGGTCGCGGAAGCCGTCACACCGTTCACGCAGGTCAACGCTTGAACCGTCCTCAAATGCCCGCAGCTTCCCAAGCTCAGGGTGGAGCGCGAAGACGCCCAGGAGCCAGTGTGTAGGGCATGGGGCATCTCGACTGTGTTTCCCGTGCCCGTGGCGCACTCGAAAACCCAGCTGGACTCAGCTCTGCGTACTGCCGTCGATGAGTTCGCGGATGACGTCCGCGTGGCCGCTGTGTTGGGCGTATTCCCTGATCACGTGCATCACGATGCACCGCACGTCGAGATCCCCGAATCGGTGGTGCGTGCAGACATCGTCCAGTGAAACCGCGGCGAAGATCTCGCGGCTGCGCTCACAGGCGGCCAGGTAGCGCGCGACGTCCTCGGACAGTGTCGCGCCGTCGTCCAACAGGAAGTCACCGTCCCTGCGCTTCGGCCAACCGAAGGGCACGGGTTCCTCGCTCTGGCCGATGACGGCAACAAACCAGATGAACTCGACCTTGGTGAGATGCCGTACCAGTCCGTGCAGGGTGGTGAGGGACGGAACGACACGCTGGGCAGCCTGTTCCTCGAAAGGGCTCTTCTTGTGGTCTACGGAGTAACCGCAGTTCCGACCGCTTCCCTGTTCGGCTTCGCCGCTTCCCCCGACCTACGTACCGGAGGCAACACACTCCAAAGTGCCCAGCCACCAGCGGAGCGCCTCGTGCTGGAGTTGCCCCCTGCCAGGACGACTGTCGACGTCGACATAGGCGAAGTGCGTGCATGGAACCACGAGCCGTGGATATGGGTGGACTTGACGGCACCCAGTCAGGCCGAAGACTGAGCGTGCCCCCGGCGTGGCCGATCGAGCGGGACCTCGCGGGGAACCACACCGGGGGAATCCGGAAATCGGTTGTTCCTGCGGCATGTCCATGCGAAAAGGTGTGGGCATGATACGACCCGCGCGTGCGCTGCTCCCCCTTTTCCTGCTGCCAGTTCTCCTCACGGGATGCGACGCTGACAAGAACGGTGGAACGGCCGCCGCCAGCGCCGACCTCGACGCCGCCGCGCGCGTCTGGGGCGTGGCGCCGGAACTCGTCTATGTCACCAAGGTCTCCGGCTACACCGTGTTCCAGGCGTCAGTCGGCGAGTACGAGAACGAGTTCGCCGCCGCGTATCTGTCCGAGAAGGGTTCCACCAAGTTCGGCCTCTTCGCAGGTCACGGCAGTCTGACAGCGGAGAGCTGCCCCAAGCAGCCGCTGGGCGAGGTGACGGACAAGCCGGTCACCTGTGAGCACGACGGCGACGCCTGGTACCGCACAGCAGGTGAAAGCCACGAATACGCGGTGCCCATCGACGCCGTGGTGGTTCATCTGATCGCGGACGCGGACAAGGTCGACCGCGCCGTTCTGCGTAAGGCGGCCGAGGCGATCCACCGCCCGGACGACACCGACTTGGCAGCGCTCCTGCCGGCCACCGACGGTGCGGACACATGAGAGAAGGGGCCAGGTCTCCGCGCTTGCCGCCATTCCCCGGCCGAGTTGGCCGGGTTGGCTGGGGTGGCTGGGTTGGCTGGGTTGGCTGGACCAGGAGTAGAAGCCTCGGCCGTATTCGTCCCGAGTCAGACCGAAGTCGTGAGGAGATGCCGACAGTCGACACCCAAGGCGGGGAATCCCCAAGTCACGCCCGCAACCGCCCAACCTCGCTCCTAGAGCGGCGGCTTCCTGACCAGCGGCAGCGGCCAGCCGGCACAGGCCACCAGTACGCTGCCGTCCTCGGTGAGGAAGAGCAGGGTGGTCCATGTCCGATCGGCAGCATCGATCAGCCCTGTGCGCACAGGCCGACCATGTTCGCGGACGAGCTGCACTGCTCGTTCCAGCGCAAGAGGTTCGAGTCGGTGCAGCCGCATGCGCCGAAGACGGCGATTGAAGACTCCGGCATGCTGGCCTGCGGGTTGTGCCCGATCCGCCACCCAGTAGGTAGCGCCGCTGCGGAGGGTGGCCAGAGCGATCACGGACGCCTCGTCGTCAGCGGCCAACAGCGATTCCAGCACACGCCGTTCCATGATCACCCCCGCCGGGATCCTGCAGTACAGCAGCCAGGTACCGGAACCCCAGCAATCGCCCGCGTATCGGGACAGCAAGAGAGTCCCTCGCCGATCCAGCGAGGGACTCTCTCAGGGAGCCGGAGAAGGTGCAGGTCAGAGCGCTTCTTTCGACGGCGTGACCGGCTCGCCCGACTTACGTACTACAGGCAGCACACTCCAGGGGAAGTTGATCCACTCGTCGGTGCGCTTCCACACGTACTCGCACTTCACCAGCGACTGCGACTTCTCGTAGACGACCGCGCTGCGGACCTCGGCGACGGTGTCGAGGCAGAAGTCGCGGACCAGTTTGAGGGTCTTGCCGGTGTCGGCGACGTCGTCGGTGATCAGGACCTTCTTGGAGGAGAAGTCGATGGCGTTCGGAATGGGGGCGAGCATGACCGGCATGTCGAGAGTGGTGCCGACGCCCGTGTAGAACTCGACGTTCACGAGGCTGATGTTCTTGCAGTCGAGGGCGTAGGCGAGGCCGCCGGCGACGAAGACTCCGCCGCGGGCGATGCTGAGGATGACGTCGGGCTCGTAGCCGTCGTCGGCGATGGTCTGCGCGAGTTCGCGCACGGCGACGCCGAACGCCTCGTAGGTCAGGTTCTCCCGCACACCGGCCACGGTCACACCTGCGTCCGGTGGAAGTTGAGGAAGGAACGGGAGGCGGTCGGGCCGCGCTGGCCCTGGTAGCGGGAGCCGTAGCGCTCGCTGCCGTAGGGGAACTCGGCCGACGAGCTGAGCTGGAACATGCAAAGCTGGCCGATCTTCATGCCCGGCCAGAGCTTGATCGGAAGGGTGGCGAGATTCGACAGCTCCAGCGTCACGTGGCCGGAGAAACCGGGGTCGATGAACCCGGCGGTGGAGTGCGTGACGAGCCCGAGCCGGCCGAGGGAGGACTTCCCTTCGAGGCGCGAGGCGAGATCGTCGGGGAGGGTCACGACCTCGTAGGTCGAGGCGAGCACGAACTCGCCGGGGTGGAGGATGAACGGCTCGTCGCCCTCCGGCTCCACCAGCCGCGTCAGATCCGCCTGTTCGACGGACGGGTCGATGTGGGGGTAGCGGTGGTTCTCGAACACCCGGAAGTAGCGGTCGAGGCGCACGTCGACACTCGACGGCTGCACCATGGATTCGTCGTAGGGATCGATCCGGACGCGCCCGGCGTCGATCTCGGCCCGGATGTCCTTGTCTGAGAGAAGCACGCCCCGAGGATACGCAAGACGCGCGGACCGACCACAACCGGACGGACCCGCGCGCCTGCGACTACTGCGGTACTGCTGCTACCAGTGCTGTATCAGCTGCTACTTCTGCTGCTTTTCTACTGCTTCTCCAAGGTCACCAGCACCACACTGCGGAGCCGGGCACACCGTGGACACCTCACGAGCCGGCCGGGGCCGAGCCGCTCCGCCTGCTGCATCGGGAACGAAGCGGTACTGAACACGTGCCCATCGGCACATCGGACGACGGTGCGCTCCATCAAGTCCATGAGTCCCTTCCCCAAGAGCCGCGCCCGACTGCTGCTCGCCGGACGCCAAATGCCACATTACGGGATGAAAGGAACGACTCTCCAGGCGGCACTCCGGTCCCACCCAGACCCTCTTCCACGCCTCCACCGTACGCCCCAACTCCGGCCCACCGCAGCCCCGTCCGCCCTACGGAACGCAGCCGCACCTCCACGGCTTCAGCGCCGGGGACCTGACATGCGGTACAGTGACGGGGCGTTCCGACACCGGTTCAACCGGCGTTTTTCGCGGGTGTAGTTTAGTGGTAGAACATCAGCTTCCCAAGCTGAGAGTGCGAGTTCGATTCTCGTCACCCGCTCCATATGAAACCCCCAGGTCGATGACCCGGGGGTTCTTTGTTGTCTAGACCAGTGGGCGGGTTGCGCACCACAACCGCACCACAAGGGCGCTGCTAGCTGCCGGTGGGCTCCTCCTTGTGGTGCGCGCTGCTGTCGTTGTGGTTCTTCGCACGTTCGGCGCGGACCATGTCGTCGAGCCCGGCGGCCAGGTCGCGCTGCCGCTCCTCGTCGGAGTGCTGATAGATGAGCGCGGCTTTCTCGGAGGACTGGCCGGCGCGGACCATCGTGTCCTTGAGGGTGGCACCCGAGCGGGTCGAGAGTGTGTGTCCGGTGTGGCGAAGGTCGTAGAAGCGGAAGCCGTCCGGGAGGCCGACGACAGTGCGGGCCCGACGCCACTTCCGGCCGAAGGAGGTGCGGCGGAAGGGGGCTCCTTTCTCGCCGACGAAGAGCAACCCGTCCGGCTCCTTCTCGGCGAACCACGCAAGGTGTTGCTTCACGTCCTTGTGGAGGAAGGCCGGGAGTACGACAGCCCGGACACCGGCATCGGACTTGGTCTCGCCGGGAGCGCGTTTGCCGTTGGTGCGTTCTGGCTCGGCGACGCGGACGCGGATCACCAGATTGTCCGGGTCGACGTCCCGGCGGCGGAGGCCAGCCAGTTCCTCCGGGCGCATCGGGCCGTAGGCGCCGAGGTAGACCATGAGGCGCCAGCGGATACCGATCGCGTTGGCGAGGGAGTCGACCTGGGCGACGGTGGCGATACGGCGTTCGGCGGCGGACTCTTTGCCCGCGCCTTTGATCCGGCACGGGTTGCGGCTGATCAGGTCGTCGTCGACGGCCGTCTCAAGGATGCCTTTGAGGAGGCGGTACGCCTTGGCGACAGTCGTCTTGGCTTTGGTGGTGCGGAGACGCTCGGCACGCCATTCACGGACGCGGGGCGCGGTGATCTCGTCCAGGTCGAGCGTGCCGAAGGTCGGGAGGATGTAGAGCCGGAGAAGGTGCTTGTACAGGTCCTCTGTGCGCACGGCCAGCTCTCGCTCCTCGACCCACTTCTCGGCGTAGACACGGAAGTTGACCTCTCCGGCGTCGGGGGCGCGCCAGTCCCCTCGGGTGAGGTCTGCCTCTACCTGGGACAGCCAGATCTCGGCATCCGCCTTGGTCTCGAAGGTCTCGTCGGCGCGGATGCGTTCGTTGTCAGGGCCGAGGTACGACGCGGTCCAGCGGCCGGAGCGGTACTGCCGCACGGCGCCGAAGCGGCGTCTCCTTCCTTTCTTGTTGGCCATCAGGCGACCCTCCGCAGGCTGGTGCGACGGAGCCGGATCGGCTCCACCGTGCGGGACTGGATGAACTCTTCGACCGCACTCACCGGGATGCGGACGTGCCGGCCGACCTTCACGTACCGGATGCGTCGCTCCTCGATCAGCCGCCGGGGGAAGCGGGCGGTGGTGCCGAGCAGTTCGGCGACCTGGTCGACGGACAGGTAGCGGTCGGTCACTTGGTCGGTTCTCCTTCCGTTCCGGGGGCGGGTTCGAGGGACTCGGACAGCCAGGCTTCGGTGTCAGAGAGGCCGGTTCCGGCGAAGACCCAGTGCGCGAGTACGTACGTGGTGTTGGTGGTGGGGCCGTTGGCGGGTGTGGCTTGTGCTCGGCGCCATTCGGCTCGGGCGTTGCGGAGGGCGCCGAGGGTGGTGGAGTAGCGGCGGGATTTGGTGGAGAAGTGGCCGCGGAAGCCGAGCATGTGGGCCCAGGCGCGCAGGCGGAGGTGTTCCAGGCTCTTGCGGGCGCCGAGGGTCCAGGCGGTGCGGATGAGGCGGCGGGCGTGGTCGCTGATGTCGAGGTGGGCGAGTTCGGCGGCGAACTTGAGGGGGCGGTCGAGAGCTCCGGTCGCGGTTTCGGCGCCCTTGGTGGCGTACTTGGCGATGTAGGCGGCGACGGCTCGTTCGGTGAGTTCCTGGCCGTCGTTGAAGTCGGCGGATCGGATGGTGCGGACGTCGAGTTGGCGGCCGAAGGTGAAGGTGTGGGTGCGGTCGTTGATGGTTGGGCCGTCGACCTGGACCTTGGGTGCGGCGGCGCGGATGGCGTCGGTGAGCAGGTCGGCGGTGGCCCAAGGTGGGGGTGGGGTGTCGCCGCCGGTGGGGCCGTCGATGCGGATGACGGCGTGGAAGTGGACGGCTCCGCGCTTCTGGTACTCGGCGACCTTCGCGAAGGACACGCGCGCGTGTTCGCGGAATCGGCGTTGGGAGAGGCCTGCGCGCTTGGCGACTTCCCGGCGCAGGTAGATGGAGAAGCGGCGCCAGAGGGGACCGGCGTGGGCGTTCCAGAGGACGGCGGCTTGGTAGTCGTAGGTGTCCGGGTTGAGTGGGGTGCCGAGGGTGTCGTCGTCCTGGTCGTGGTGGGTGCCGCAGCGGCAGGGGCGGCCGTCGGTGCGGCGGTTGTGGACCGGGCCGAAGCCGGGTGCGGTGAAGGTGGCGAAGACGCGGGGGTGGGTGGCCACGTGTTCGGGAGTGCCCTTGCCGCCGCGCAATCCTGCGGTGATCAGGTGGAAGGTGTCGCGGCGGTAGACCTCGGAGCAGGCCGCACAGCGGGTGGTGCGGCGGTTGTTGCAGCGGACGAGGAGTTGGCCGACCGGGAGGGTCGATGAGTTGAGGTGGTGGAGGACGGGGCCGATCTCTCCGGTGGTGGGGTCGACGTCGTATTCGGTGCGGTGGCCGTCGAGGCGGATGGGGTTGGTGCAGCCGCCGAGGCCGGAGAGTTGGCGGAGGATACCCGGGAGGGTGCCTTGCGCGGCCAGGTTCGCTAGTTCGGGGAG
>NZ_JBXVPZ010000347.1:0-10557 GCF_057961495.1 Streptomyces sp. P5F9
GGGACGGAGAGTGGGCAGGCCGGGTCCATCGGGCTCGGGTTCGCCATTCCCGTCAATCAGGCCAGGCGTGTTGCCGAGGAGCTGATCAATACCGGGAAGGCGACCCATCCGGTCATCGGCGTCACCCTCGACATGGAATACGCGGGGGACGGGGCTCGTGTCGCCACGAAGGGCAGCGGCGACGGGCCCGCCGTCACCGCGGGCGGTCCCGGTGCGAAGGCGGGGCTCAAGGCGGGCGACGTCATCACCCGGGTCGACGGCGAGCCTGTCCACTCCGGGAACGAGCTCATCGTCAGGACGCGTGCTCATCGGCCCGGCGACCATCTGCGGCTGACCTTGCTGCGAGGCGGCAAAGACATGACCTTGTCGCTCGTTCTGGGCTCGGCGACCGGTGATTGACAGAAACGTCACAGGTGAGAGGCCCGCGCCCCGTCCCACTAGGCAAACAACCCGGAAAACCGGTGGTGTACACCCACTCGTAGCCCCCGGGACAGTACCGGTCGGGTGGGATCGCCGGGTACCGTGGACCCGGCCCGGACCACGGAAGACCCGCACAGACCACCGAGGGCCGAGGACCGAGGACATCGCAAGGAGCTTCAGGTGTTCAATGACATAGGCCCGCTAGAGCTGGTGACGATCATTGTCCTCGCCGTGCTCGTCTTCGGTCCGGACAAGCTCCCGAAGGTCATCCAGGACGTCATGCGGACGATCCGGAAGATCCGAGAGTTCTCGGAGAGCGCCAAGGCGGACATCCGCGAGGAGCTGGGCCCGGAGTTCAAGGACTTCGACTTCGAGGACCTCAACCCCAAGACGTTCCTGCGCAAGCAGCTGGACAACGACGAACTGGGGCTCAAGGAGATCCGCAACGGCTTCGACCTGAAGAAGGAGATGGCCGAGGTCACGGAGGCGGTCCAGAGCGCGGACAACCCCTCCTCTTCCTCGCCGTCCTCGTCCTCCGGCAGCGGTCGTCTTGACATGACCAAGAAGTCCGAGGACCCGGAGAAGGACGACCGCCCGCCCTTCGACGCGGACGCCACCTGAGCCGTAGGCGGACGCCGGCCGAGCCGTAAGCGGACGCCGACCGAGCCGCATGAGGACAGTCGCCCGACCGCGTCCTACGTGACGCGTTTCATACGTCCCCAGCCACTTCCACGCCTCCGTACGGCCTGAACAAGGCCCCCGTGCGCCTCGCGCGCCGGGCGCTTTCCAGGCTGCCTCGCACGAGGTGGCTATGCTGCCGAGTTGTTGTGCGGACCGGGCGAGTCGCCCGAAGGGGGGCGGGCCGCCCCGGTCCGACGAGAACGAGGAGGCGTCCGGAGCATGGAGACGACGAGTCGGGTAGGCGCGCAGGCGCCGGCCGCGGAGGGTGGACAACAGCTCCCCTCCGCCCGGCGCACGGTCGACGGCTACCTGCTGGCGCCCTTCCCGTGGTACGGCCTCGACGAGGCCTTCACGGGACCGCGCTGGCTGATGCAGGTGGGCATGGCGGCGGACGGAGCCGTCGAGCACGGTTCGATCGGGCACGGCGACGAGCCCTCCGTACGCAACGAAGGCACTGAGGACAAGGAGAAGTTCGCGGTCGTCGTCACCGTCGCGGGCAACCCCGCCCGCCGCACCGCCGACGGCACGGGCCTCCTGGAGGCCACCTCGGTCTCCTCGGCGGCCTGGCTCGCCGGTGTGGGGCTGCTGTCCTTCACCTGGCCCGGCCAGATGGACCACACCCTGCGCGACGACTGGCTGGAGCAGCAGACGGAGACGGCCTGGGTGCTGGCCGACGACCTCGCCGGCGACGACTGGTCGACCCTGTCCCTCCCCGTGGACGGCGTGCCCACGCCCTTCCACTACCGCGAGTCCGAGTTCGGCTGGGTCCTCGCCGGGTCGACTCAGGAGGGCGTGCACGTGGGGGCGTACGGCCGGGGCATGAGCGCCTACGGGCTCGGCTTCGCCATGATCAAGGACATCACGATCTACGCAGCCCAGTAGCGGCTACGACGATGGGGGCGCCGTCTCACCGGACGGCGCCCCCATCGTCGTAAGAAGATCCCTAGAACTTGTTCCTCGGGGTGATCCCCAGCGACATGCCCGAAAGGCCGCGCTGCCGGCCGCCCAGCTTGCCCGCGATCGCTCGCAGTGCCGCGCCCGCAGGGGAGTCCGGGTCCGTCAGGACGACCGGCTTGCCCTCGTCGCCGCCCTCGCGGAGGCGGACGTCGATCGGGATGGAGCCGAGGACGGGGACCGAGGCGCCCGTCGTGCGCGTGAGGCCGTCGGCCACCGACTGGCCGCCGCCCGTGCCGAAGACGTCGACCATCTCGCCGCAGTGCGGGCACGGCAGGCCCGCCATGTTCTCGACCACGCCGACGATCTTCTGGTGGGTCTGTACGGCGATGGAGCCGGCCCGCTCGGCGACCTCGGCCGCCGCCTGCTGAGGGGTCGTCACGACCAGGATCTCGGCGTTCGGGACGAGTTGG
Source organism: Streptomyces sp. P5F9 (assembly GCF_057961495.1). NCBI lineage: Bacteria > Bacillati > Actinomycetota > Actinomycetes > Kitasatosporales > Streptomycetaceae > Streptomyces > Streptomyces sp. P5F9. The sequence continues at coordinate 2,469 of NZ_JBXVPZ010000347.1, forward strand.
GCGACGGAGATCGCGATGTCTCCCGTGCCCGGGGGCAGGTCCAACAGCAGGACGTCCAGGTCGCCCCAGTACACGTCCGCCAGGAACTGCTGGAGCGCGCGGTGCAGCATCGGGCCGCGCCACACCACCGGCGCGTTGCCCGGGGTGAACATGCCGATGGAGATGACCTTCACGCCGTGTGCCGACGGCGGCATGATCATGTTCTCGACCTGGGTGGGACTGCCGTCGGCGCCGAGCATGCGCGGGACGCTGTGGCCGTAGATGTCGGCGTCGACGACACCGACCTTCAGGCCGTCGGCGGCCATCGCCGCCGCGAGGTTCACCGTCACCGAGGACTTGCCGACGCCGCCCTTGCCGGAGGCGACCGCGTACACGCGCGTGAGGGAGCCGGGCTGCGCGAAGGGGACCTCGCGCTCGGCCTTGCCACCGCGCAGGGCGGTCGCGAGTTCCTTGCGCTGCTCGTCGCTCATCACGTCCAGGGTCACGTCCACACCGGTGACGCCCTCGACGCCCAGGACCGCCTCCGTCACGCGCTGCGTGATCGTCTCGCGCATGGGACAGCCGGAGACCGTCAGGTACACGGTGACCGCGACCGCTCCGTCCGCACCGATCTCCACCGACTTGACCATCCCCAACTCGGTGATGGGTCGGTTGATCTCGGGGTCGTTCACCGTCGACAGCGCTTCACGCACCGCGTCTTCCGTAGCCATAGGGTCGATGGTACGGCGCCGCGCCGGGCCCCAGGTAAGTCGGTCACCGGTCGTCTACGTCACGTCCGTGCGACCGTTCCGCCGGGAATACGACGTGTTTGTGGTGGCCGTTCTCCCGTTCGTCGAGCTCTTTCACCAGGTCCTGCAGCTCGGAGCGGATCCAGTCCCGGGTCGCGACCTCGCCGAGGCCGATGCGCAGGGCGGCGATCTCGCGGGTGAGGTACTCGGTGTCGGCGATCGACCGCTCGTTCTGCTTGCGGTCCTGTTCGAGGTTGACCCGGTCGCGGTCGTCCTGCCGGTTCTGCGCGAGCAGGATCAGCGGGGCAGCGTAGGAGGCCTGCAACGACAGCATCAGCGTCAGGAAGATGAACGGGTAGTTGTCGAACCGCACGTCCCGCGGCGCGAAGATGTTCCACAGCACCCAGACGATGATGACGATCGTCATCCAGACGATGAACCGCCCGGTGCCCAGGAACCGCGCGATCCGCTCCGACAGCCGCCCGAACGCCTCCGGGTCGTACTCGGGCAGGAACCGGCGCCGGGGCGAACGCGGCTGGTCGAGCCGGGCCCGGGTCCGGGTGGTGGCGGTCGCGCCCGCCGGTGTCCGCTCGCGCGTGGACTCGCGCTCAGGAGTCATGAGCCGCCGCCTCCTCAGCCTCTGTCGATGCCTCGTTCTCGCCGTCGCTGTCGCCCTCGTCGAGATGGAACTCGGTCTCCCGCCAGTCCTCCGGCAGCATGTGGTCCAGCACGTCGTCCACGGTCACCGCTCCGAGCAGCGACCCGGTCTCGTCGACCACGGGCGCCGCGACCATGTCGTACGTCGCGAAGAACCCGGCGATGAGCTGAAGCGTCGCGTCCGGGTCGAGCGGTTGCAGGTCGTCGTCGATGATCGCGCTGACCAGGGTGTACGGCGGGTCGCGCAGCAGCCGCTGGAAGTGGACCGTGCCGAGGTACTTGCCGGTCGGGGTGTCGTCGGGCGGGCGGCAGACGTAGACCTGGGCGGCGAGCGCGGGGGAGAGGTCGGCGCTGCGGACCCGGGCGAGCGCGTCGGCGACGGTCGCGTCCGGCCGCAGGATGATCGGCTCGGTCGTCATGAGGCCGCCCGCGGTGTGCTCCTCGTACGACATCAGGCGGCGTACGTCGGCTGCCTCGGAGGGCTGCATCAGGTTGAGCAGGCGCTCCTTGTCGTCCTCGGGGAGTTCGGAGAGCAGGTCGGCCGCGTCGTCCGGGTCCATCGCCTCCAGGACGTCCGCCGCGCGCTCCTCCTTCAGCTTGCCGAGGATCTCGATCTGGTCGTCCTCGGGGAGCTCTTCGAGGACGTCGGCGAGGCGGTCGTCGTCCAGGGCGGCGGCGACCTCGGCCCGGCGCTTGGGGGAGAGATGGTGCAGGACGTTGGCGAGGTCGGCGGGGCGCAGCTGCTCGAAGGTGGCCAGGAGGCTCTCCGCGCCCTGTCCCTGCTCCTCCAGGGAGAAGCCGGTGACGGCGGACCACTCCACGGTCAGCGTTTCGCCCTTGGCCCTTCTGAAGGCTCCGCCGGTCCTGCCTTTGCGGACGAAGACCCGGTCGATCTCCCAGTCGCGGCGGGCCGGCAGATGCTGCACGGACAGGTCGAGGACGGTGACCTCCTCGTCGGTCTCGACGAGGGTGACGCGCCGGTCGAGGAGTTCGCCGAACACCAGCCGCTCGGTGGGCCGTTGCTCGAAGCGGCGGACGTTCAGCACGCCGGTCGTGATGACCTGGCCGGACTCGATGCCGGTGACGCGGGTCATCGGGAGGAAGATGCGGCGCCGGGTGGAGAGTTCGACGACGAGGCCGAGCAGCCGCGGGGGCCGCCGGCCGACGCGGAGCATGGCGACGAGGTCGCGGACGCGGCCCACCTGGTCGCCGTTCGGGTCGAAGACGGCGACACCGGAGAGGTGCGACACGAAGACTCGGGGAGCGCCGGCTGCCATGGCCGCACCTCCTTCTTTCTTTGCTGATCCGCTGATGGATTCCGTGGTTTCCGGATGTTCCGAAATGCCTGCTCGGACGGGCTTCAGGCTAGCCCGTCCCCATGTGATCCGCGCTGGTGGGCGGTCCGGACGGACTGGCTCCGCCGACACCTCGCGGCCCCGGTACGCTGCCGTACGCCATCGCCCCCCTCGCACGGAAGGCACCCCACCTGTGACTGCGATCCCCCAGGTCCGAAACCGTCGTGCGGCGCTGCTCGGCGCGGTCTGTGTCGTGGCCCTGACGGGGTGCGGCGGCGGGGACCCGGACGCGGGGACCAACGGGGTCGGCAAGCTGGCCGCCGACAAGATCCAGTCCAGGTCGGTGACGGCCGCGGGTGCCGCCGACGCGGTACGGCTGTCCGGGACCGTCGTCACGAGCGGGCGGACGTACACGCTCGACATGCGGCTGAAGTCCGACGGCGGCAGCGGGTCGGTCACCTCGAAGGGGTCGACCTTCGGGCTGCTGCGGATCGGCGAGCAGCTGTACCTGAAGGCCGACGCGGACTTCTGGAACAGCAACGGGGACTCGGGCGCCGGCGACTCGCTGCACGGCAAGTACGTGAAGGTGCCGCAGGGGGACCCCTCGTACAAGAAGTTCAGTGGTTTCACGGACAAGGACGTCCTCCTCTCCAGTCTGCTGACCCTGCACGGTTCGCTCGCGACGGACGGGCACCACGCGCAGAACGGTGTCCGGACGATCCGCATCACCGGCGACGACGGCTCCGGCGGCACCCTCGACGTGTCCCTGGAGGGCAAGCCGTATCCGCTCCGGCTGGTCCGCGCGGGCGGCGCGGGCACCCTGACCTTCTCGGACTGGGGCAAGAGCTTCACGGTGAAGGAGCCGGCGGGCGACGACACTGTCGACTACGGCAAACAACTGCCGTCTTCCTGAAGGCAGTTACCGGCGTTTGCGTTTCTTCAGGAGCAGGCGCGGCAACCCGGCCGGGACCGGCTGACGGGTCGTCGCCGGGGTCGGCAGCGGGGGCTCCGCCAGCGAACCCTCCGGCAGGTCGGCCGTCGCTCCCGTCGGCTCCAGGCGCAGCACCCGGCACTCGCGGGCCCAGCGGGCCGTCATCGCCTCGCCGTCGGGGGCGTTGAGGCGCTTGCCCTTCAGCTCGGCGACGGCCGCCGTCCAGGCCTCGGAGTCCGGGGCCAGTTCCACGACCTTCGCCGTCCACGAGACGAGCCGGCCGCCCTTGTCCTTGCTGCGGACCGTGACCTCGGCGGGGCCGCCGTCGGTCAGTCCCGGCAGCGGCTGCTCGCCCGGTCCGTCGCCGATCAGGCAGGCCGCGCCCTCGTGCCAGACGTGCCACAGGGCACGGGCCGGGACGCCCGGACCGTTGACCCAGACGAGCCCGGACTTCTTCGTGGCCTCCTCGACGAGGGCCTGGTCGAGCAGCTCGCTGCTAGTCATGGGCTCAGCCTATCCAGGCCGCTCACAGCCAGCCGTTGCGCTTCAGCGTGCGGTGGATCGCCAGACAGACGGTCACGGTGAAGGCGAGCACCAGCGGATAGCCGTACTTCCAGTGGAGCTCAGGCATGTTGTCGAAGTTCATGCCGTACACGCCCGTCACCATCGTCGGTACGGCGATGATCGCGGCCCACGCGGTGATCTTCCGCATGTCCTCGTTCTGGGCGACGGACGCCTGCGCGAGGTTGGCCTGGAGGATCGAGTTGAGCAGCTCGTCGAAGCCGATGACCTGCTCGTGGACGCGGGCGAGGTGGTCGGCGACATCGCGGAAGTACTTCTGGATGTCCGGGTCGATCAGCCGCATCGGCCGCTCGCTCAGCAGCTGCATGGGGCGCAGCAGCGGCGACACCGCGCGCTTGAACTCCAGTACCTCGCGCTTGAGCTGGTAGATCCGCGCCGAGTCGACACCGCGCGAGACCCCGCCCTTGCGGCCCGGCGTGAACACCTCGGTCTCGACCTCGTCGATGTCGTCCTGCACCGCGTCCGCGACCGCGACATAGCCGTCGACGACGTGGTCGGCGATCGAGTGCAGCACCGCCGAGGGACCGCGGGCGAGCAGCTCCGGGTCGTCCTGCAGCCGGTGCCGCAGCGCCCGCAGCGAGCCCTGGCCGCCGTGCCGGACGGTGATGAAGAAGTCCCGCCCGGTGAAGCACATGACTTCGCCGGTCTCGACTACCTCGCTGTTGGCCGTGAGTTGGTCGTGCTCGACGTAGTGGATGGTCTTGAAGACGGTGAAGAGCGAGTCGTCGTAGCGCTCCAGCTTGGGCCGCTGGTGGGCCTGTACGGCGTCCTCGACGGCGAGCGGGTGGAGTCCGAACTCACGGGCGATACCGGCGAATTCGGCCTCGGTCGGCTCGTGCAGGCCGATCCACACGAAGCCGCCGTCACGGCGCACCAGGCGCATCGCCTCGTGCGGGGTGAGCGGCTTGCCGGTGTCGATACGGGCGCCGTCGCGGTACACGGCGCAGTCGACGACGGCCGAGGGGGTGCCGGGGTCGCGGGTCGTGTCGTACGCGCCGCCGTCCTTGCGCAGGGAGGGACGGGACGGGCGGACCACGGCACGCAGGTCGCGGATCATCGACATGGCGGGCTCCTTCGCGTCGAGCAACGAAAGGCGCCGGCGGACGGTTGGAACTGCCCGGAATGGGGACGTCCTGGGTACGGATGTTTGGCACGTCCACAAAGCGGGGAGCACCGCACCGTCGCGGTGGCGAGCTTCGCTACTGATACAGGCACTGACTTCGGAACAGACAGATCGGCCGGATCGAACACACCGGACAGATCAGGCAGATCAGGAAAAAGAAACGAAGTGCTCTTCCGCGACAGTGAAGAAGTGCGAGAGGCGGCGGCAGCCGGCTGGAGGCTAGAAGCAGAGCCAGAGCGACGACATCAGCGGCCGGAAGAGCGGGTGGTACTGCCAGGCCGACTTCGGTCCATTGCAGCCCCACCTCCTCCGGCCGGTCCCCCGTGGGGGAGTGTCAACGGCGTCGGGACTTGATGCGCGACGCTTCTGCGTGCTGCCCCGAACGACCGGCCAAGACTATCAGCCGACTGAACTGTCAAGGCGCTGCTTTGCCCGGTACTGACGAGTTCTATGCTCGCCGCATGGTTGATGTTCTTGCTCTGGTCGAGGCACGGTTGCGCACCGCGCTGGGCGAACCGGACGCCCGCGCCGCGGTCACCTTCCTCGGCACGGACCGCGTCGAGGTCCTGCGTTTCCCGGGCGACAACCAGGACGGGACCGTTGTCCGCTACGCCACCCTCGGCATGTCCGCGCAGCCGATGAGCGACCCCACGGCGATGCTCGCCGACCCGGTCGCGGGCCCGCGCGCCGAGCTGGTCCTCTCCGTCCGCGGCGGCCTCGCCGACACCGACAAGGTGCTCCGGCCCCTTGCCGTGCTCGCCGCGTCCCCGCAGGTCGAGGGTGTGATCGTGGCCCCCGGCGCCTCGCTCGACGTGGGTGAACCGCTGTGGCCCGGCGCCCCGTTCACCTCGGTGCTGGTCGCCGAGCCGGGCGGCCTGGTCGAGGACCTGGAACTGGACGAGCCTCTCGACCCGGTGCGCTTCCTGCCGCTGCTGCCCATGACCCCGAACGAGGCCGCCTGGAAGCGCGTCCACGGCGCCCAGGCCCTCCAGGAACGCTGGCTGACGAACGGGACGGACCTCCGGGATCCCTCCCGCAGGTCCGTCCCGCTCGACTGACTGTCCGACCGGCCGCGCGCGTGACCGATGTCACCAACGCCCGGCCGGAATCCGTCAGTTGGCGAACACCGCGACACTGTCCTCCACCGCGTGCCCGGGCTCCAGCTCCTCGGCCTCGTGCGTGAGCGCGTTCCGTCGTACGAGGACCACCAGCGCGCCCAGCGCCGCAGTGACGGCCGCGACCACGAACGGGATGTGGATGTTGCTCCACCCCTCGATCTTCGGCGCGAAGAACGGCGCGGCAGCGGCGGCGAACCAGCGGACGAAGTTGTAGCCCGCGCTCGCCACCGGGCGCGGCGCGTCCGACACGCCCAGGGCCAGCTGGGTGTAGACGGTGTTGTTCACGCCGATGAAGGCGCCGGACAGGATCGTGCAGACGATGGCGGTGGTGTGGCTGCCGTAGCCGAGGACCAGGACGTCGGCGGCGAGCAGTACGAGTGAACCGCCGAGCACCTTCAGGGAGCCGTAGCGGCCTTGCAGGCGCGGGGCGACGAAGACCGAGAAGACGGCGAGCAGCACGCCCCAGGCGAAGAACACGGCACCGGACTTGTACGGGGTCATGTTCAGCACGAACGGGGTGAAGGCCAGCACGGTGAAGAACGTGTAGTTGTAGAAGAAGGACGAGACGGCGGCGGAGGCGAGACCTCCGTGGCCGAGGGCCTTGAGCGGGTCGAGCAGGGACGTCTTCCGGGCCGGCTTCGGCTGTTCCTTCAGGAACACCGTGATGCACAGGAAGCCGATCGCCATCAGGAACGCGGTGCCGAAGAAGGGGTAGCGCCAGCTCTGGTTGCCCAGCAGGGCGCCGAGCAGCGGGCCGCAGGCCATGCCGAGGCCCAGGGCGGACTCGTAGAGCAGGATCGCGGCGGCGCTGCCGCCGGCCGCCGCGCCGACGATGACGGCGAGGGCCGTGGACACGAAGAGCGCGTTGCCGAGACCCCAGCCGGCCCGGAAGCCGACGAGTTCGCCGACCGATCCCGAGGTGCCGGCGAGGCCGGCGAAGACCACGACGAGGGCGAGGCCGAGCAGCAGGGTCTTCTTGCCGCCGATGCGGCTGGAGACGAAGCCGGTCACCAGCATCGCGATGGCGGTGATCAGGAAGTACGAGGTGAAGAGCAGGGAGACCTGGCTCGCCGTGGCGTCCAGGCCCTTGGCGATCGACGGCAGGATCGGGTCGACGAGTCCGATGCCCATGAAGGCGACGACCGAGGCGCCGGCGGTGGCCCAGACCGCCTTGGGCTGCCGCAGGATGCTGCCCGAGCCGGTGTCGGCTCCCTTGTCGAAGGGGTCGTCCATGCTTCCTCCCAAGTAGTTGGTATATGCACATAGTAAGTTAGACAAGGTAATGAATGCAAGTTACATCTAGTTCCGTTCCGTGAGTGGCCCGGCCGGACGGGTGATCGTCCTTGACGTGCGCGGGTGAGGGTAGGACCGTGGGGCCCTATGAGGGGCGAAGCCAGTTGCCCGAAGTGTGGTGGCCGGGTCAGGGCTCCCGGACTCTTCGCCGATTCCTGGCAGTGCGATGTCCATGGGACGGTGCATCCGCTGCAGCCCGTGATCCCGCCCAGCGTCGAGGCGCTCAGTGTCGTGGTGCATCGGACGAAGGTGCCGGTGTGGATGCCGTGGCCGTTGCCCGTCGGGTGGCTGTTCACCGGCGTGGCCTGTGCGGGGGACGACCGTAGTGGGGGGCGGGCTACGGCTGTGGCCTGTTCCGGGCC
>NZ_JBXVPZ010000348.1:0-10530 GCF_057961495.1 Streptomyces sp. P5F9
TCGGTGTCCCGTCCGGCTCGGATGTCAGCGGGCTGCACACATTGAGGTTGGTGCTCCACGACACGTCCCGGCGCTCCGCAGGGGTCCGGGGCTGTACCAACATGCGGCTCCCCCGTACGGGCGCGCCCCGCGGAGGCCGGCGCAACGTGGTCCTTTAGGCGCCCAGGGCAGGTGTCAACATACGACTCCACCGACCGCACAGGCGCACCCTCGGAGACCGGCACAGCCAGATCCCATGGGAGCGCGGGGGTGCGTCAACATACGACTCCACCGCACGGGCGCACCCCGCGAGGCGCCAACATGCGACGCCCCCGCGCAGGCGCACCCCCCGGAGACCGGCGAAGCCAGGTCTTTCAGGGGCGCGGGGAACTGCGCGACCAGCCCCCACCGCCCCGCACCCACGAGACGACCCAGGGCCCCGACGCCGATAACTCCCTTCCCACAACACCCGGTTGAGCGCCCGGCGAAACAGCGGCCCAGACCCCTCAACGCCCCACCCGCCGCGGCAACAACCCGATCTCCTGAGCCCGCAACACCGTACTCACCCGATCCCGTGTCCCCAGCTTCCGGTACAGACCCTCCACATGCTTGTGAACGGTACGCACGGAGATACCCAGTCGATGAGCGATCGCGGATGCCGTGAGCGCATCGGCGAGCAGGAGCAGGACGGTGACCTGCCGAGGGGTGAGCCGGGAGTCCGCTGTCGCCTCGGGGGGCGCCGTCGTCGCGCGCAACCGTTCGAGGAGTTGTCGCTGCTGCTCTACGCCGGCCAGCAGGGGCTGCAACTGCTCGGCGGCCCGGACATGGTCCTCGGTGAAGTCGGCGCCGGCACGGTAGACGAGGCAGCCGGTCACCGGGGTGGCCGTGCCGGGCAGGGGTATCGCCAGGACGTGGTCGGCGTCCATCAAGCGGCTGATCGTCCCCGCCGTGCGGCTGCGCGCCCACCCCCTCCCGGCCATCCGGTGCGCGGTCCCGGGCCGGCGGACGGCGCCGGCCGTGGCGTAGTGATCCGCGAAGGGGTAACCCCGGCGCAGCACCGCCATCGACTCGTCCCCGATGGCGTCGATCCGCCCGAGATGCGCCGCGGCGCCGGGCGAGAGCCCCATCGACCCGGTCCGCTCCGTCCACTCGCCGAGTTTGTAGATCAGCGCCTCGCCGCCGCACAGCCCCGGCAGGGCCGCGGCGACCAATGGCCACAGCCGCTCGGGTTCCCGTTCATGCAGAGCCGCCACCGCGACCGCCAGCATCCGTTCGTACGCCCCGGCCGGCCCGCCCGTCATACGCCCTCACGATCCCGCGTGTGTCACGTCCACGTACGCACGTACGTACTTCTCCCCATACCACCACGGCCACGGCGCCCGGCAGAATCCACAGCGTTCCGGCAGCGCCTGAGACCGTATGGATCAAGGGAGTTGACGGTACGGATCCGCCTGCGCGGGGGACAGGCGGATTTCCGCCGTTCCGGGATCAGACACCCGGGACGGGAAACAGCAGGCAGCTGCTCGTGGCGTGCGCGAGCAGCCGGTCCTTCTCGTCGAACAGTTCGGCCTGGGCGAGCGCGGTACGCCGTCCGCCGTTCAACACAGTTCCTACGGCACGGACGCGCCCGGTGTCGGCCGTGATCGGTCGCAGAAATTTCACGGACAGGTCGAGCGACGTGTACCCCATGCCCTGCGGCAACGTGGACTGCACCGCGCAGCCGGCCGCGGAGTCGAGCAGCGTGGCGTAGACCCCGCCGTGCACGCTGCCGATGGGGTTGTAGTGCTCCTCCCCCGGTATCAGTGAGAACACCGCGCGCCCGTGCTCCACCTCGTCGAGCGTGAAGTTCAGAGTGGCCCCGATGGGCGGCGCGGGCAGGCGCCCGCCGATCAGTTCCCGCAGGAATTCCAGACCCGTGGACTGTCCTACGGCGGCTGCCGAGACCCCCGGGTCCTCCCACTCGTACGTGCGTGACCGTCCCATACGGTGCTACCTCCCAGCTGGCTTCCTGAAAAGAAGCTAGATGTGCCCGCAGCTGACTGTCAATGACAGAGCCAGGTGGCTAGGGTGGTCGCATGGAATGGCTCGACGTGAGCACGGAGAACTGTCCGGTCCAGAGCACGCTCGATCTCGTCGGCGAGAAGTGGACCCTGCTGATCCTGCGGGACGCGTTCGTCAGGGTCCGACGTTTCGACGACTTCCGGCGCCATATCGGGCTCTCGGACGCGGTGCTCGCCGACCGGCTCCGCAAGCTGGTGGCGGCCGGCATCCTGACGACGGTGCCCTACCAGCAGGCGGGGAGCCGGACCCGGCACGAGTACCGGCTGACGAGCAAGGGCCGCGATCTCTGGCCGGTTCTCATGGCGCTACGGCAGTGGGGCGAGACGTACGCCGCCGACCCCGAGGGGCCGGTTCTCGACGTACGGCACACCGGGTGCGGTGCGCCGGTCCGCGTGGTGGTGGAGTGCGACGGGCCGCACGGCGCGTTGAAGCCGACCGAGGTCACGGCCGCGCCCGGACCGGCGGCCCGGCCCGTACGCAGCCTGCTACCGGAGTGAGCGCCTGGGTGACGCGGAGCCGACCGTGAGTGAGGTGCCGTCACCCCGGTGGACGGTGGCCGTGGGGAACAGCGGTGCGCTGCGCAGGAGTTGGGCGGTGCCGGGGACCTCGGGGTACAGGCCCAGGCTCGCCCACACCGCCCAGGACGACATGGCGCCGAGGTCGTCGTTGCCGACGAGTCCGCCGGGGGCGTCGGTGAACAGCGCGGACAGGGCGCGCTGGGTGACGGCCCCGGCGCGGTCGGCGTGGCCGACGTAGGTGTACGCCCAAGGGGTCCCGAACGAGGGCTCGTTGCCGAGGTAGGCGTACGGCTCACCGGCGCCCGCGTTGAGGTTGGTGAAGAAGGTGTCGAGGCGAGCGGTGACGGCGGCGTCGCCGCCCATCGCCGCGAACAGTCCGGGCAGATCCTGCGGCACCATCCACGTGTACTGGGCCGCGTTGCCCTCCACGTACTCCGTCTTCTGGGCCGGGGTGAAGGCCGGCCAGGTGCCGTCGGCGGCGCGAGGCTGGATGTAGCCGGTGGCGGGGTTGAAGAGGTTGCGCCAGTTCCCGGAGGCCCGCAGCAGGGTGTCGTACGCCGTCAAGTCACCGAGCCGGTGGGCGAGTTGGGCGAGCGCGTAGTCGGCGACAGCGTATTCGAGGGTGGTGGAGACCGAGCCCCAGACGCCCTTGGTGGCGGCGGGGACATAGCCGAGGGAGTCGTACTGCTCGTGTCCGGGGCGCTGGCGGTTGTCCTGGCGGTCCGCGAGAGCCGTGCGCAGCAGGGTGGCGGCGTCGAAGTCGGTGCCGCCGAAGGCGTGGATCGCGGACGCGATGGCGGGCAGCGGGTCGCCGACCATGACGCCGCTGCCGCCGTTCGCGAGGGTCCAGCGGTCGAAGTACCCGGCTTGGAGGCCCTGGTTGAGGACGGACTGCGCGATGTCGGAGGCCTCGCGCGGGGCGAGCAGCGCCAGCAGCTGGACCTGGCAGCGGTAGACGTCCCAGCCGGAGAAGTTCGCGTACTGGACGTGCCCGGCCCGGGTGCGGTGGACGAGGCCGTCCATGCCGGTGTAGCGGCCGTCGGCGTCGCTGATGACGCTCGGGTGCAGGAGGGCGTGGTAAAGCGCGGTGTAGAAGACCCGGCGCTGGGCGTCCGTGCCGCCGCCGACGGTGACGCGGTTCAGCCACCCGTTCCAGTCGTCGTGCACGGCCTGCCGGATCGTGTCGTACGACTGCGCCTTCTGCTCGGTCAGCGCGTTGCGGCGAGCACCCTCGACGTCGACGAAGGAGACGCCGACCCGGGCGGTCACCGTGCGCACGCCAGGGGCGAAGGTGACCATGGCCGCGCCCGCTTTGCCGTCGGGGTGGGTGGCCTGGGCGAAGGGTTGGTCGAAGGTGGCGTGGAAGTAGAGCCGGTAGCGGTTCTTGGACTTGCAGAAAGCGCCGCTGTCGCTGTACCCGGAGAGCGTGTCGGTCCCGATGTCGACCGTTCCGGTGGCCGCGGTGAACGCCTTGGCCGCGTCGATGCTCACGGCGGCGGGGCGGGTGTCGCTCGCCGGGTAGGTGAAGCGGGCGATGCCCGAGCGCTGGGTGGTGGTCAGGTCGGTGCCGATGCCGTTGTCGAAGGTGACGTGGTAACTGCCGGGCGCCGCCTGCTCGTTGGCGTGCGAGAACGTGGCGTACTCGGGCGGCGCGGTCTCCTGCGTCGGCATGAAGGGGACGTTGCCGTAGGCCGCGCAGCCGGCCCCGGAGATGTGCGCGAGGCTGAAGCCGCGGATGCGGTTGTCGCCGTAGGAGTAGCCGCCGTGCTGGTACGTCACGGTGTCGGGGCTCCACTGCATCCCGCCGAGCGGTGCCGAGGCGCCCGGGAACGTGTTGCCCGCGCCGCCGCCGTGGCCGAAGTCGGGGCCGCCGGGGGCGGTGCCGACGAACGGGTTGACGTACCGCGCGAGATCGTCGACGGCCCGGGGCCGGGACGTCCCGTCGGCCCGGACCGGGGCGGCGGCCGCTCCGGACGCCACGAGCACCGAGACCGCCAGGGCGGCCCGAAGCAGGGGAAGTCGCACCACGTTTCTCCAGCCAGACAGGGAACCCGCCACCCGTGCGGCGCCGGACCGCGAGTGTCCCCAACGCGGCCCCACCTGCCGTGCCGCCACACCGTCCGGCCGCGAGGACCAGCCGGTCGGGTCATCACTCCGCCGCATGTCGCATGCGACGACAGAGTGCGAATTGACGTGGTGCGTGAAACGCGGCGTCTGGAAACATGGGCGCTTTACACGACGGGGGTGGCTGATGCGACAGGTTCGCATGACGCACGGGGTAATAGGTGCGGTCCTGTTCGGGGTGGCGGCGGTCGGCTGTGCGGGCTCCGGGGACGCGCGGTCCGCTGAGACGGGGCATACGACGACGACCGCGTCCCCGCGCTCCTCCGCGCCGGCCTCCGCCGCGGCGCGGACGTCCGACGGCGGCCAGGACTCATGGCGTGCCTGGACCAAGGACCTCTCCGGCGCGGAGGGGGTACAGGTCTGCGGTGCCACGGCCCACCAGGTCGTGTGTGCCACCGGCGCGGACGGTTTCGTCGGGCGGTCCAGGACCGACGGCGCGGTCAGTTGGACCGTTCCCACGACCACCGCCGGCAAGAACCTCGGACTCGTCGTGGACAAGGCCGACGAACGCGCGGTGACCAGCGGCGGCCGCACCCTGCGCGCCGCGAACCTCCGCACCGGCACGGCGGCTTGGTCCCACCGGCTGCCCGCCGACCGTCTGTACACCCAGTTCGTCGCGGCGGAGGGAGTCGTCTACGCGCTCGACGCGTGGAGCAGTTTCGACCGCGAGGCGAGGGTCGCGCTCGGCGCCTACCGGGCGTCCGACGGCAAGACGCTGTGGCACCGGACCGTCGACGCCGACCGCTCCGAAAGCCCGGCCGCGTTCGGCGGACGCGTCTACACGACCGACTCCTCGAAGGTCACGGCGCGCGACGGCCGTAACGGCGACGCGCTCGCGACCACCACCTCCGGCACGAAGTGCCCGCACCTCATCACCGGCGGCGACTACCTCGTCTGCTCGGGCAGCGCGTACACGGCCGAGGACACCTTTCCGCCCCTCCAGCGACTCGACCCGGGCGACCTTCAACCACTCGCCACCGCCAAGGCCAGCGACCAGAAGCCCGAACGCGCTCTGATCTCGGCCGACGGTGTGCTGATGCTCTTCGAGGTCAGTCCGGAGGATTCCGGCGTCGGTGACTGGAACGCCTACGACCTCAACCACCCGAGGAAACTGTGGAGTTACCACACGACCACGGAGGAAGCCAGCCTGGTCGGCGAGCGGTTCGTGACCTTCACCCCTCGCAACGACCCCACCACCCGGGGACACATGATCACCATCGACCTGCACGCCGGACCGCACGCGAAAGGATCCGCCGCACCACGCATGTCACCGGCCTACCCGGAGACCGTGGGCAGCGCGTACCCGGCACTCCTCCTGCCGGGAGGCGACCCGGACTACGTCGTCATCGAAACGATGGTCCATCACATCCTGCGGTCGCTGCCGCTGCCCTAGGAACAGCACAACAGGATGAGGGGGTGGCGCGATGATGCGCCACGAAGAGGCAGGGTCCGTACGGCCGTTGACCCTGGCCTGGGCGGGCCGGCATCTGGAGGTCGGCGAACGGATCGTCGGAATCGAGGAGTTGCACGGTGGCATCACCGCCGAGATGCGGCGGCTGACCATCGGTACGCGGGACGGAGGCTGCCGTGACCTGGTGCTGCGGACCTTCGTCGACCCGTACTTCGTGGAACACGCCGAGGACCTGCTGAACCGCGAGGCCGACGCCCTCGCCCTGCTGACGGGAACCGACGTACCGGCTCCCGGACCGGTCGCGGTCGACGCGACCGCCACGCACTGCGAGTACCCGTCCCTCCTCATGACACATCTCCCGGGCCGGACGGTCCTCGCCGACGACGGACTGGAGGCGCGGGTCCCCCTGCTGGCCCGGCAACTCGTGGCGATCCACGCGCTGCGCCCCGCCGACCGGCCCCAGGAGTACAAGGCGTGGACGACCGCCGACGACGTCGTCCCTCCGCACGGCGCCGACGCGGTGGCATGGGCCGCGGCGACCGACGTGATCCGCAAACCCGCGCCCCGGTACAAAGGACGGTTCCTGCACCGGGACTTCCAGCCCGGCAACGTGCTGTTCGACGGGCTGTCCCGCGACGACGCAGCTCTCCGTATCAGTGGCGTCGTCGACTGGGTACAGAACTCCTGGGGACCGGCGGACCTGGATGTGGCGCACTGCTCCACCAACCTCGCGCTGCTCCACGGCCCGGCCTGGGGTCCGCGGTTCGCCGAGGCGTATGAGGAGGCCGGCGGGGTTCTGGCCGCGGCCGCGGACGAGCGGTTGTACTGGCGGTTGCTGGACGCGCTGGCGTTCGCGGCCGGTGTGGAGCCGGTGGCTCGGCCGTGGCGGGAGGCGGGGAGGGGCGAGCTGACGACGCGGGCTGTGGAGGAGCGGTTGGACGCCTATGTCACTGCCCTGATGGACGAGTTGGGCTGAGCCGGGAGGGTGAAAGCGTGCGGGGAAGCGGACGGCACCGCAACACCGCACCGGAAGGTGCACGAGGGTCTGGCGAAGGCGCCCACGACCCCGTTTCGGGCGCCGCCGAGGGTCCCAATTCCGGTATGCGGCGGGCTGGATGGCGGGTGAGGCTGCAACGGCGTTCAGTCGCTCGGTGCCGGTGCCGGTGCCGGTGCTTCGTGATGCCCTTCACCAGTGGTCGGCAGCGGGAGAACTCGTCGCGGCCCACCGTGAGCCGGCGTCCCCTGGCGGTGATGGCGTACCGACGATCACCGCCGGAGAGAGGGCGATCCCCGCGTGTCTCCTGACTCGTCCTCGGCATCGCGGCACCGTATACCAGGCCGGTGTCCTCGGACAGGTCCTCCGTCACGGTGGACGTACTCGGTCGAGGGGGAAGCCGTGGCGGGGGAAGAACTAGCGACGCCGGACGCCGGTCTGTTCGAGCTGGAAGCCGTCGTGGTGGGGCAGCCGAAGCGTTCACGGTGGCGCCGTTACGTGGGCCCCGCGCTGACCGTGTCCACTGTGGAAGGGACGCGGCTCGCCCTGGTCATGCACACGGACGACACCAACTACCTCCTCACCGCGACGTCCGGAGAGTTCATCGCCCGTATCAAGAGGCGTGTCTCATATGGGCAGTTCGGACCGGTGCGGTTCCGCTTCACCGATGTCGCGGACCGGGAGATCGGCACCGCCGTTGCCCGTGGACTCGTCAAGAGACGGCAGTTGAGGCTACGAACGGAGCAGGGACGCCAACTCCTCCTCACCTGGCGGGGTTACACGTCCATCGAATGGCAACTCACGGAGACGGACCCGGAACAGCTTCCGGCGCCGGAGATTCTCGGCAGGGTCACGGTGAGCACCGTCGACGCATGGCTCGGGTTGCAGCAGTACGTCGTCGAAACCGACCCCGGACTGGACGCCTCAGAACGGCGGACCGTCATCGCCTCGGTCGTCTGTCTGCACCTGCTCCGTCGGCCTCCGGGTGGCGGCGGCGCGCCCGGCTGACCGAGGCCGCGGTGCTGCGCCCGCGCCTCACCAGCCTGCCGCCGGCGGCCAACAGCCCAGCTCCGACGGTCAGTTCACGGAGTCCTGGGGCGATGTCGAGTGCGTCTGTCAGCGACAGCAACGCGGCGCGGCCACCCTCGACGTTCTCCACCGCCTCCGGGGCGAGCAGGAACCCGACATGGTCGCCGCCGTCGATCCGGCGCTCCACGCGTCCGACGAACCAGGCCGGAGTCTCGTCGAGGACAGGAGACCCGCCCGGCCCCGGGTGCCCCAAGCCGCTCGGCGCGTGAAGCCATCCGGAACGTCCGGTTCGCCCTGGACAGCCAGAGCACGAACCGGGGCGGCCGGATCGAACACTGCGAGCCGAACCCGAGCAGGCATCCGGCCCGCTCACCAACGGCTTCGGCGGTGACGACATACAGACGACATACATCGGGGGTTGAGTCGAGACCTGCCAAGGAGGTCGGGGGCGGGTTTGTCGTCGGACGCATCGTCCGCGCTTGCCGCCCCGAGGATGACGATCGTCCAACCCCGCCCCGCTGGTGCGCGCAGCGGATCACCGCTGTCGTGGCCCACGCCCCGTCAGGGCGGCCAGTTCCGAGTCGAAGAACAACTCCGGGTCGAATCCCATGCCCGTGAAGTGGCCCGCGAGTTCCAGGGACAGGACACCGTGCAGGCGGGTCCAGAAGGTCAGGGCGCGGCGGAGGGCCACAGGTGGGGCGGGGTGGTCTCCCGCCCAGTGTCGGTGTGCTCCCAGGTCGACCTCGAACGGTGTCGCGGGACCGTCCGCGGGCAGCTCCGTGCTCGCGTCCAGCAGGGCCGCCATGATCTCGGACGCGATGCCGGTGATGTCGTCGGGCGCGTGATAGCCGGGGACGGGTGTGCCGTAGATGAGGAAGTAGCGCTGGGGGTCGTCGAGGGCCCAGCCGCGCAGGGCGTGGGCCAGGCCGGGCAGGTCGGTGCCGGAGGCGGCGGCCGCGCGGAAGGTGTCGGCGAGGCTGCGGTAGGCGTCCCGGATGAGTTCGGTGATCAGGTCGTCGCGGCTGGCGAAGTACCGGTAGAGGGCGGGTCCGCTCATGCCCATCCGCTTGGCGATCGCGTTGAGGGAGAGCGCGGAGGCGCCCGCCGTGGCGATCTGTTCCCGCGCGTGTTCCTTGACCTCCGCGCGTACCTGGTCGCGATAGCGCTCGCGTGGGGTCTTCGTGCCCGTTTCCGCCATGACCGGCCGCCTTCCACTCCCACTCGTCTACATGTTCACGCTTCAGTTAGAAGCTATCACGATTGCTATTGACGACCCCCTCTCGCGTGAGTTACAACTTATAACGAACACGAAGGCACCTAGCTCGCAACGGATCGCAGTGGAGGCCACCATGAACAGCACGGACGACACGGACAACACGAACCACCTGGACACCACCACCGACGCACTCGTCGAGGTGGTCCTGCCGGGCAAGGTGGAGCCGGAGGGCCTGGATGTCCGGCACGGAGCCGTTCCCGTCGCGGGCCCCGGCCAGGTCGTGATCCGGATGGAGGCGACCGGGGTCTCCTTCGCCGAGCAGCAGATGCGGCGCGGCAAGTACTACGACCAGCCTCCGTTCCCCTTCGTCCCCGGCTACGACCTGGTCGGCACCGTCCAGAGCACCGGCGCCGGCGTCGAGCCCGGCCTGGCCGGCACCCGGGTGGCCGCGCTGGTCAAGGTCGGCGGCTGGGCCAGCCATGTGCTGGTCGACGCGGCCGACGTGGTGCCGGTACCCGAGGGGATCAGCGCGGCCGAGGCCGAGACCGTGGTCGTCAACGGCATCACCGCCTGGCAGATGCTGCACCGCAAGGCCCGCGTCCGCGCCGGCCAGACGATCCTGGTGCACGGCGCGAACGGCGGAGTCGGCACCGTCCTGGTCCAACTCGCCCACGCCGCAGGGGTGCACGTGATCGGCACGGCGTCCCCGCGCCACCACGACGCGCTCCGCGAGCAAGGTGTCGACCCCATCGACTACCGCGCCCCGGACCTCACGGCCCGCGTCCGCGAGCTCTCCCCGCGCGGTGTGGACGCCGTCTTCGACCACATCGGCGGCCCCAGCGTCGTCCGGTCCTGGCACCTCCTCGCCCCCGGCGGCACCCTCGTCTCCTACGGCAGCGCCTCCACCCGTGACGACGAGGGCTCCAAGCAGCTGCCCGTGCTCAAGATCCTGGGCCGGGTCTGGGTGTGGAACGCGCTGCCGAACGGCCGCCACGCCTACTTCTTCAACGTCTGGGCCGGGCGGGCCCTGAGCAAGAACAAGTTCCGCGCTCAGCTGCGCGCCGACCTGACCCAGGTCTTCGCGGCCCTCCAGCGCGGTGAGGTCAACGCGCAGATCGCGGCCCAACTCCCGCTCGCCCGCGTCTCGGACGCCCTGCGGCTGGCCGAGTCCGGCACGGTCGCCGGCAAGGTCGTCCTC
>NZ_JBXVPZ010000349.1:0-10499 GCF_057961495.1 Streptomyces sp. P5F9
CATCGAGCCCGCCCTCCCCACGGTCGCGATCGGCCCCGACGACGACCTCCTGGAGAAGAACCGCGCCGCCCTGGAAGAAATCAAGGCCCGCAGCGGCCGCATCCTCGCGGTCGCCCACCAGCACCAGGAAAAGGCCGACCAGACGATCGTGGTCCCGAAGAACGAGGACGAACTGGACCCCATCCTGATGGGCATCCCGCTCCAACTCCTCGCGTATCACACGGCGTTGGCGCTCGGGCGGGACATCGACAAGCCCAGGAACCTCGCGAAGTCAGTCACGGTCGAGTAGAGGCTTTTCGCTTTTAGGGGCGCGGGGAACTGCGCGACCAGCCCCCACCGGCCGCAGAGGCCAACGAAACAGAACGGCCCCCCACGTGTGCCTCATACACGCGGGGGGCCTTCCTGTTACCGGTCAGCTGGTGGCCGTCACGCCCCGCCCAGCCGCCCGCCGAGGAAGAACCGTCGGCCAGTGAGCGAGCGCAGCCGTCGCCGAATACCAGGCAACAGCCCCCGCAGCGACACCGAACCACCCACCAACCTTGCTCAGCCCGTCGTTACCGGCGAACTGCGCGATGGCGAGAAGCACGAGGGAGACGAAGAACAACCCGTATGTCCCCTGGGTGAGTTGGTCCCCACCCGCGAGCGTCACGGAGAGGGCGACGAGAGCGAACAGGACCAGGAACAACCCCGCCGCGTTGTCCGAGGCGGAGCCCCCCGCACTCACAGCCCAGGTGAACCAGAGCGCGCCGAACGCGGTGAACGCCGTACCGGTGGCCGTGTCGCCGTCGCGGAACGCGAGCAGTCCGACGACGAAGAGGGCAACTCCGCCCACGTAGTGGGCCAGTGACACGGCGTCAGCCGTGGAGACCCCGTTGATGACATCCGTGTACCCGAGCCCGAAGGCCAACAGGGTGATTCCCAGGGCGAGTCGGCCGACGATCGAGGTGGTGCTTCCCGCAGAGACGTCATTGTCCACGGCGGGCTCCCTTCATGCATGTGCGCTTGTGCGGTGTGACCGATATATGCCCTTCACAAGGACACAAACACCTCTGCACAACAGGGAATTCGGAGCCGACCGGCCAGTTCGACCTACGAGTTGCGGGATGGCACGTCAGGGAATGACGACGACGGGCCGCTTGGCCCGCTTGGCGAGCCGCCCGGCGACGGAGCCGAAGATGCGTCCGACGATGCCGTGGGTCGAGCCCACGACGATCGCGTCCGCCTCGTACTCCCGCCCCACCTCTTCGAGTTCGTGGCAGATGTCGCCACCGCGCTCGACAAGGATCCAGGGCACTTCCGCCAAGTACTCGGCGCACGCCAGCTCCAGACCCAGCACCTCGGTGCGGTGGTCCGGCACATCGACGAAGACCGGTGGCTCGCAGCCCGCCCACACCGTGGTGGGCAGCCGGTTGGCGACGTGGACGATGACGAGACCCGAGCCCGAGCGATGGGCCATGCCGATCGCGTAGGCGAGGGCACGCTCACTGGACGTGGAGCCGTCGAAGCCGACGACCACTCCGTGCTTGAAGGCTGGATCGCAGGAATGACGTGGCTGTTCCGCCGCCAGGGGCTCGGCCGCCGTGGGATCGGCGACGGGGCGCTTGCGGTCCGCTGGTTCGAAAGATTCGTGACCGGCCATGGGTGTCTCGGCTTTTTGATCCTCTTGGGAGGGGACAACAGGATGCGGCGGAGCTGTGTCCGGGAATCATCTTCCCAACCCCATACCCCCAAGGGTACGGCGGCACTCCTCCTTAGCCCATATCCCGCACATGCTCCGGCGGAGTTCCCCGGAGCATGCACGAGGGGGCGCCCGTAACGCAATGGTTGCTGCCCCGTACAGGCGGTTTGCACAGGATTCACTTGTCCGCGCCGGCCCATGTCCCTCCATGGACCGCCATGGACTGCCCTACAGTGACCGACGCATCGAACACGCGTTGAACCCGGCGAGCCGCCGCCCCAGGGAGCACGCCATGTCCGGACACCGCACGACCTCCGAGGCACACCCCAGCCACGACACCGCCACCGACGTGGTCCGCTGGGCGGTCTTCAGCTGTGTCCTCGTCCCCCTGGTCCTCCTCTGGTACGGCACCTCTCTGGCCGGCGCGACCGGTACGGCCCTGGGTCTCGCGGCCGTCACAGCCGCCTGCCGGGTGCTGCTGCGCCGTTCCGAACAGGGAGCGGCCCGGCTGCTGACCGAGGAGCAGGCACCGCCACTGGCCGAAGAACACTCCTCGCACCGCGGCCACCGTCACCGGGCCGCGGCGGGGGCGCACAGGGGCGGGCGGCACGCCGGGGGAAGTGCACCGGTCGACTGACCGGTTTCCGCGCACGCGCCCGACGCTTTTCAGCCAACTTCCGGCCACCGCGCATCTGTTGTCCGAACCACCCCCCAACCCCCGTTCCACCTGCACCGAAAGGGTCTGGGGGGCCTTGCCCACCCTACGGGGATTGGCCACTACGACGAGGCGCACTTCCCTGCACGGCCCACGAGTGCAACGCTTCGTGATCGAATGCTTCACGCCAAGTTGCCATGTCGACAATGTGCCGGTTGCCGAACTGGTCACCCCGGCACCACTGGACACAGTAGATTCGATCTTGACGTCTTACGGCGGGGGACTCGTGCAGGACCGAGGGGAAACGTGCAGGAGCGACACAACCGAGGAGCCGCGACCACCGAGGGGGGCTTAGCAGTATGAGCCACGACTCCACTGCCGCGCCGGAAGCCGCGGCCCGGAAACTTTCCGGGCGACGCCGCAAGGAGATCGTCGCGGTGCTGCTGTTCAGCGGCGGCCCCATCTTCGAGAGTTCCATACCGCTGTCGGTGTTCGGAATCGACCGGCAGGACGCCGGAGTTCCGCGCTACCGCCTTCTTGTGTGCGGTGGCGAAGAAGGGCCGCTGCGCACGACCGGCGGGCTGGAACTCACCACACCGCACGGCCTGGAGGCGATCTCACGGGCGGGCACCGTCGTCGTGCCGGCCTGGCGGTCGATCACCTCGCCGCCACCGGAGGAGGCACTCGACGCCATCCGCCGGGCGCACGAAGAAGGGGCCCGCATCGTCGGCCTGTGCACCGGCGCCTTCGTGCTGGCCGCGGCGGGTCTGCTGGACGGCCGTCCCGCGACCACCCACTGGATGTACGCGCCGACGCTGGCCAAGCGCTATCCGTCGGTGCACGTCGATCCGAGGGAACTCTTCGTCGACGACGGAGACGTGCTCACGTCCGCCGGTACGGCGGCCGGAATCGACCTCTGTCTCCACATCGTGCGGACGGACCACGGCAACGAGGCGGCCGGCGCGCTCGCCCGGCGCCTGGTGGTCCCCCCGCGCCGAAGCGGCGGTCAGGAGCGCTACCTCGATCGGTCTTTACCAGAGGAGATCGGCGCCGACCCGCTCGCGGAGGTCGTCGCCTGGGCGCTGGAGCATCTCCACGAACAGTTCGACGTGGAGACGCTGGCGGCACGCGCGTACATGAGCAGGCGTACGTTCGACCGCCGCTTCCGCTCGCTCACCGGGAGTGCTCCCCTGCAGTGGCTGATCACGCAGCGGGTGCTCCAGGCGCAGCGTCTGCTGGAGACGTCGGACTACTCGGTGGACGAGGTCGCGGGCCGCTGCGGCTTCCGCTCGCCGGTGGCTCTGCGTGGCCACTTCCGGCGCCAGCTGGGCTCGTCGCCCGCCGCCTACCGGGCCGCGTACCGCGCCCGCAGGCCCCAGGGCGACAAGCAGGTGGACGGCGACGGCGCTCCCGGCCAGCCCGGCGGTCCGGCGTCCCTGGGTCCGGCCGGGCTGCCGCCCGCGCTGCACCCGGACGGCCCGGTCCCGATGCAGACCCGTCGTACGGCGGCGAGCGCGCTGTCGGCGACGGCGTCCGCGTCGGCCTCCACCGCGGAGAACGGCCGTGAGGCGTACGCCACAAGCCGGGCCGCGAGTCTGCCCGGCCAGCGGAGCGCGACGTAGCAACCGCACGCCCCCGGGGGTCTCTCGCAGGAGATCTCCGGGGGTTTCCGCACGCCCCCGCACCACAAGGTCACCGCACGATCGGCTCAGCTGAGCGGCGCGCACCTTAAGGTTAGACACATGAACGATCGCATGGTGTGGATCGACTGCGAGATGACCGGCCTCTCGCTGTCAGACGACGCTCTCATCGAGGTGGCCGCCCTCGTCACCGACTCCGAGCTGAACGTGCTCGGCGAAGGGGTGGACATCGTCATTCGCCCGCCGGACCAGGCGCTGGAGACGATGCCGGACGTAGTACGCCAGATGCACACCGCATCCGGCCTGCTCGACGAGTTGGCCGGCGGTACGACCATGGCCGACGCCGAGGAGCTGGTCCTGGCGTACATCCGGGAGCACGTCAAGGAGCCGGGCAAGGCCCCGCTGTGCGGCAACTCGGTCGGCACCGACCGCGGTTTCCTGCTCCGTGACATGCCGACGCTGGAGGAGTACCTCCACTACCGCATCGTGGACGTCTCCTCGGTGAAGGAGCTGGCCCGCCGCTGGTACCCGCGGGCGTACTTCAACAGCCCCGAGAAGAAGGGCAACCACCGCGCCCTCGCCGACATCCGCGAATCCATCGCCGAGCTGCGCTACTACCGCGAGGCGATCTTCGTCCCGCAGCCCGGACCCGACTCGGAGACGGCCCGCACGATCGCCGCGAAGCACGTCCTGCCCACCTCGTAAAAGGCGTGCGCGAGCACCCCTTCAGACCCTGTACACTTTTTCTCGGCCGGTCGGAAACTTACAGAGTGAACGACCGGGCATGGTGGGTGTAGCTCAGCTGGTAGAGCACCTGGTTGTGGTCCAGGAAGTCGCGGGTTCAAGTCCCGTCACTCACCCTGAGTAATCAGCCGGTGACTTCGGAAACGAGGTCACCGGCTGATTCGTTTTCTCCGCAGATCAGGTGGCGGCGCGCCACGCGTCCGTGAACTCCCGTACGCCGCCGAACCGTTCGGCGGGATCGGCACGGGTAGCCCTTTCCAGTACGGCGAGTTGACCCGCCGTACCCCGCCAGGCCCGCTCACCGTCCCCCGCGTCGAGGAGGAGCCGAGCGGTACGGCCGAGGGCGTAGACCGTCGTACGGATGTCGATGCGGGCGCCGTGGTGCCACTCCTCGGGCGCCATGAACCGGGCGGAGCCCGGGAGCCGGTCGCCTTGGAGGACGAAGGGGCCGGGGCGGTACTCGTCGAGGTCGATGAGATGGAGGACGTCGCCTCCGAAGTCGTAGAGGAACGCCCCGTCGTACAGATCGACCGCCACCATCCCCGCGGCCTCCACCGCGAGGTGCGCGTCCAGCACGCGGTCGACCGCGCGGAGGACGGAGGCGAGGGGCAGGGCCCGGAAGCGGGCGCGGGCGGGCCCGTAGAGGGACTCCCCGTGCCGCCAGGGCATGACGACCGCCGTACGCCCGCTGTCCGCCACGGCGATCCGGTGCAGCTGCGGGACGATCGCCGGGTGCCGTACGGCCCGGTGGAAGGCCCAGGCGCCGTCAAGTGAGGCCTGGGCGGCGGCAGTTGTCGCCTCCTTCACGAACCAGCGTTCCCCGTCCGGGAGTTGAACGCCATAGGAGACGCACCCGGAGTCCTGCTCACGGAAGGCGCGGAAGACCCTGCCCACGGTGCGGAGGTAGGGCTCGATCGTGGGGATCTCGTCGACGGCCAGGAGGGAGTGGTGGGGGCGGATGGTCATGGGAACCAGCCTGGACCGTGAACGGCCGGTCGGGGAGAGAAAACCCCTTGTGCGCCCCCGTTACGACGACGCCCGTATCACCAACTCTGTTGCCAGTACGGCATGTTGTCGCTCCGGGCCCCGGGGTGTCGTCGGCCGCCGGTCCGCGATTTCCGCCAGGAGCAGGTCGATCATCGCTCGGCCCATCCCCTCGATCGGCTGGCGGACGCTGGTGAGGGGCGGGTCCATGTGGCGGGCGATGGCCGAGTCGTCGTAGCCGACGAGGGCGATGTCGTCCGGGATGCGCAGGCCCTCCTCGCGGAGTACCTGGCGGGCGCCGGCCGCCATGACGTCCGAGCCGGCGAAGACCGCGTCCACGTCGGGGCGGCGGGCCAGCAACTCCTTCATCGCCCGGCGGCCGCCCTCCTCCGTGAAGTCGCCCGGCTGGATGAGGTGTTGGTCCAGTTCGTGGCCCGCGTCGAGGAGCGCCTCGCGGTAGCCGTCGACGCGGCGCTGGGCGCCGTAGACGTCGAGGCGGCCGGTGATGTGGGCGATGCGGGTGCGGCCGCGGGAGAGGAGGTGTTCGACGGCGGAGCGGGCGCCGCCGTAGTTGTCCGAGTCGACCGAGGTCAGGGGCTCGGCGGCCGACCGGGGGCCGCTGATCACCGCCGGGATCTCCAGCGCGGCCAGCAGGTCCGGCAGCGGGTCGTCCGCGTGGACCGAGACGAGCAGGACGCCGTCCACGCGGTGTGCGGCCAGGTACTGGGCGAGGCGCTGTCGCTCCCGGTCGCTGCCCGCGAAGATGAGCAGCAACTGCATCTCCGTGTCCGACAGCTGGGTGCCGACGCCCTTGAGCATGTCCGAGAAGTACGGTTCCGCGAAGAAGCGGGTCTCCGGCTCGGGGACGACGAGGGCGATCGCGTCCGTGCGGTTGGCGGCCAGCGCCCGGGCCGCCGTGTTCGGGACGTACTCAAGCTCCGCGACCGCCGCCTCGACGGCGGCGCGGGTCGCGTCGCTGACTCTGGGCGAGCCGTTGATCACCCGGGAGACCGTGCCGCGGCCCACTCCGGCACGGGCGGCGACCTCCTCCAGGGTCGGCCGCCTGCCGCCCCGGTTCCGCCCACCGCTGACCGCCATGGTCGCCGCCTTCCGTTCGCAGCTTTCAGGCCAGGAATGTAACAGCCGAGGCCCGAACGCCCCGCCCTCCATCGTCCCTCGTCGACCGGGGTCCCCGCCCGCCGGGACTCAGCCGTCCTCACCGGCCGGCGGCAGGGCGTTCCCCCGGATCACCCCGGCGTACCAGTGGGCGCTCGCCTTGGGGATGCGGCGCTGCGTGGAGTAGTCGACGTAGACGGCGCCGAAGCGCTTCGAATAGCCGTAGGACCATTCGAAGTTGTCGAGCAGCGACCACAGGAAGTAGCCGCGCACGTCGGCTCCGTCGGCGACGGCCCGGCGGACGGCGTCGAGGTGGGCGTGCAGGTAGGCGATCCGCTGCGGGTCGTTCACCACGCCCTCGGGGGAGACGTAGTCGTCGAACGCGGCGCCGTTCTCCGTGACCATCAGCGGCAGCCCGGGGTGCGAGGCGGCGAGGTCGGTCAGGAGGGTGTGCAGGCCGCTGGGGTCGATCGCCCAGTTCATCGCCGTGAGGTGGTCGTTGGCGAGGTGGAAGTCCACGTTCTCGGAGCCGGTCCACGGTGTGTGGTCGCTCGCGCCGTGGCCGTCGTTCTTGGTGGTGCCGTCGCCGGAGCCGGCCGAGACGACGGTCGGCGCGTAGTAGTTGACGCCGAGCACGTCGATGGGCCGGGAGATCTCGGCCAGGTCGCCGTCGCGCACCAGCTCCGCCCAGTCGACGAGGTGCGCGGTGTCGGCGAGCAGGTCCTCGGGGTAGGCGCCGTCGAGCAGGGGGCCGGTGAAGATCCGGTTGCCGACCGCGTCGATACGGCGTGCGGCCTCCGCGTCCTCGGGGCTGCCGCTGAGCGGGCGTACCTGGTGCAGGTTGAGGGTGATGGAGGTCTGCGCGGAGGCCGGCAGGACCTCGCGCAGCGCCCCGACCGCCTGGCCGTGCCCCAGGTTGAGGTGGTGCGCGGCGCGGAGCGTGGCCGCCGGGTCGGTGCGGCCGGGGGCGTGCACTCCGGAGCCGTAGCCCAGGAACGCACTGCACCAGGGTTCGTTGAGGGTGGTCCACAGGCCGATGCGGTCTCCGAGGGCCCGGCCCATGATCCCGGCGTAGTCGGCGAAGCGGTGCGCGGTGTCGCGCTGCGGCCAGCCGCCCGCGTCCTCCAGCTCCTGCGGCAGGTCCCAGTGGTAGAGGGTGGCGACGGGGGTGATGCCAGCCGCGAGGAGTTCGTCGGCGAGCCGGCGGTAGAAGTCGAGACCGCGCTCCACGGCGGGTCCGCGGCCGGTGGGCTGGACCCGGGACCAGGAGATGGAGAACCGGTACGCCTTCAGGCCGAGGTCCTTCATCAGCGCCACGTCGTCGCGGTACCGGTGGTAGTGGTCGGCGGCTATGTCACCGGTGTCGCCGTTGCGCACCTTCCCCGGCGTGTGGCTGAAGGTGTCCCAGATGGAGGGGGTCCGGCCGTCCTCCGCCGCGGCGCCCTCCACCTGGTAGGCGGCGGTGGCGGCACCCCAGACGAAGCCCGGGGGGAAGGAGGTGACGGACGCCGGCGCGGCCTTGGTCTCGTGTCGTACGGCGGTCATGTGAGCGCTCCCGAAGTGGAGTGAGTAAAAGCCGGACGGTGATCCGGCGGTGAGGGGGGAAGCGGACGGGGCACGACGACGGGCGCCCGGCCGGGTACGGCCCGCGTGCTGAGCGGGCCGTACGGGACGGTGAACTGGGCTTGCGCGGGCGGCAGTCGGCGGCCCGGGGTCAGCCCTTGACGGCGCCCGCCATGATGCCTCCGATGATCTGCTTGCCGAAGATCACGAACACCAGCAGCAGCGGCAGGGTGCTGATCAGCGCGCCGGCCATGACGATGCTCTGGTCGGGGGTGTAGGAGGCGCTGAGCTGGCCGAGCGCCACCTGGATGGTGGGGTTGTCCTGGTTCAGGGCGAGGAAGGGCCAGAAGAAGTCGTTCCACGCCTGCACGAAGGTGAGCATCCCTAGCACCATCATCGCGGGCCTGGCCGCGGGCAGGACCACGTTCCAGACGATGCGGATGTTGGTCGCCCCGTCCACCTTGGCCGCCTCGATGAGCTCGTAGGGCAGGGCCTCCAGCAGGTACTGGCGCATGAAGAAGACGCCGAAGGCACCGACGAGGGTCGGGAAGATCACCGACTCCAGTTTTCCGCCCCATCCGATGTCCGCCATCATCATGAACAGCGGTACGACGCTGAGTTGGGGCGGAATCGTCAGGGTCGCGATGACCGCGGTCATCAGGGCGCCCCGGCCGCGGAAGCGCATCTTGGCGAAGGCGTAACCGGCGAGGGTGCAGAAGAAGAGCGTGGCCGCGGTGATGGAGCCGGCCACGACGACGGTGTTGACGATGGCCTTCCCCAGGTGGGCCTGTTCCCAGGCCGTCTGGAGGTTGCTCCACAGCCGGCCGCCCGGCACGAGCGGCGGCGGGCTGTCGAGGACCCGCTGCTGGTCGTGCGAGGCGGCCACCAGCGTCCAGTACAGCGGGAAGATCGAGAGCAGGCCTACGACGGTCAGGGTGGCGTAGGTGAAAGGGCCGCCCTTGAGCTGCTGGCCGGCGCCGATCTTGAAGCGGCTGCGGCCCTTGCCCGGGGTGACGGGAGGCGGTGCCGGGTCGAGATCCGGCGCGGTCGTGGTGGGGCTGGTCGTGGTCATCGATATCGCTCCCGTCAGGCCGCGCTGCTGCGCACGAACCGGCCGACGATCCAGTTGATCAGGGCAATGAGCAGGAGCAGGACGAGCATGGCCCAGGCCACGGCCGCGGCCGGCCCCAAGTGACCCAGCTTCCAGCCGTAGTTGAAGAGATAGATGCTGAGCGTCTCGTACTGGTGCTCGCTGCCTCCGGTGGAGCCGAGCGTGCCGCCCTGCAGCAGCAGCGGCTCACCGAACAGCTGCATGGAACCGATGGTCGAGATGACGATGGTGAACAGGATCGTCGGCCGCAGCGAGGGAATGGTCACCTTGCGGAACTGCTGCCAGCGCGTCGCTCCGTCGATCGAGGCGGCTTCGTACAGGTCGGCCGGCACGGCCTGCATGGCCGCCAGGTAGATCAGGGTGTTGTAGCCGGTCCAGCGCCAGATCACGATGACCGAGATGGCGATCTTGGACGTCCACTCCCCGTTGCCCCAGTCGGTGTTGCCGATGCCGACGAAGTGCAGCACCCAGTTGAGCAGCCCTCCGTCGGCCCGGAAGACCAGGGCGAAGACGAGGGCGGCGGTCGCCACCGAGGTGGCGTACGGGGTGAGGATCACCGTCCGCCAGACCGTGCTGGCGCGCAGCTTGTAGTTGAGCAGGTGGGCCAGCCCCAGGGCCATCAGGAGCTGCGGGACGGTCGAGATGACGCCGATGACGAAGGTGTTGGTGACGGCGGTCCAGAACTCGGAGTCCTGGAGGATCGTGGCGAAGTTGTGCCAGCCGACCCACTCGGACTGGTTCAGGCTCGTCATCTCCACCCGGTGCAGGGCTATCCAGCCCGTGTACAGCATCGGGTAGAGGCCGAAGGCACCGAAGATGAGGAAGAAGGGGGCGATGTACGCGTACGGCGACGCCTTGTCGTCGAGGCGCCACAGGCGGGTACGCCAGGCGCTGGGTTCTTTCGACACGGCGCCGACCCCGCCGGGTGGCGGGGTGGGGGCACCCCGTGTGGGGGTTGTGGTTGCCACGGAGGGAGTCCTTCCCTGGATCTCGGCCGGGTACGGGCAG
>NZ_JBXVPZ010000350.1:0-10488 GCF_057961495.1 Streptomyces sp. P5F9
GCGCAGCCGCAGCCGTCGTACGACCCCGCGGACGCCCCCACCGTCGTCCCCGCGTACCCCGACGCCCGTATCGGCGTCGCCGCGCTGTCCCTGCGCTATCAGGTCGGTGCCGCGCTGGCGGTCGCGGTCGTCGCGGTGGCCGCGCTCGTCCATCTCGGGATGGTGTTCCTGCACGTCGCGCCGTCGAACACGGTGACGAAGCAGCACGGCAAGGCGATCGACGAGTGGATCTACCCGGAGTTCGAGCAGAACTGGAAGCTCTTCGCGCCGAACCCGTTGCAGCAGAACATCGAGGTCCAGGTGCGCGCCGATGTCCGCACCGCGGACGGCACGACCCGTACGACCGGCTGGTACGACCTGTCGGCCGAGGACGGCGCGGCCATCGACGGCAATCCGCTGCCGAGCCACACCGAGCAGAACGAACTGCGCCGGGCCTGGGACTTCCTCACCGCCACGCACGACAACAACAACCGTCCGATCGGCCTGCGCGGCACGCTCGCGGAGACGTATCTGCGGCGCATCGTCGTGCTGCGCCTGGACCGGGACGACGCGGCCGGAAAGGGCGGCGCCGTCCAGCGCGTCCAGGTCCGCTCCCGCACCACCAACGTGCCCCCGCCCGAGTGGAGTGACGAGCAGGTGTCGACCACCCCCCAGTACCGCCTGCTGCCCTGGTGGCCGGTCCCGGCGGACGAGGCCGCGGGAGGCGTCCGGTGAACGGTTTCGCCCTGTCGGTGTCCCGAGGCATCGCCCGCGTCACCGAGTCGGCCCTGGGCCCCTACCAGAGCGCCGTGATCCGCATCGGCTTCGCCGGCACCTGGCTGCTGTTCCTGCTCCGCGAACTGCCCCACCGCCAGGAGCTCTACGGTCCCGACGGACCGTGGAGCTGGGATCTCGCCCGCCAACTGATCGCGGACAACGGCGCGTTCACGGCCCTGATGTGGTGGGACGGGCAGTTCTGGTTCGAGGCGGTGTACGCGCTGGCCGTGCTGGCGAGTGTCCTGCTGCTGTTGGGCTGGCGCACCCGCACGATGTCCGTGCTGTTCATGGTCGGCGTGCTCTCGCTGCAGAACCGCAGCGTCTTCATGGGCGACGGCGGCGACAACGTCCTGCACCTGATGTCCCTGTACCTGGTGTTCACCCGCTGCGGCCAGGTCTGGTCCCTGGACGCGCGCCGGGCCGCGCGTAGGCGGGAGGCACGCGCGCGTGGGGAGTGGATTTCCGACCGGGTCGGGCCCGTCCTGTGGGTTGTCCTCGGCGCGGTGCTCGTCGCGGTGACCGCGGGGGGCCGGTTCGACAGCGACTGGTTCGTGCCCGCGCTCCTGTGGGGCGTCTGGCTGGCGCAGGCCCTGTGGTGGGTGATCGGGCGGTACGCGAAGTCGTACGAGCCCCGGGTGCTGCTCGACATCGTCGCCAACGTGATCCACAACGGCGCGCTGTTCGTGATCGCTAGCGAGGCCTGTCTGATCTACGCGACGGCCGGCTGGTACAAGATCCAGGGTTCCCGCTGGCAGGACGGCACCGCCGTCTACTACCCGCTCCACCTCGACTACTTCTCCCCCTGGCCCGCCCTCGCCGACCTCCTGGCCGGTAACGGCACCATGGTCATGCTCGTGACCTACGGGACCGTGATCGTCCAGGTCGCCTTCCCGTTCACGCTCTTCAACCGACGCGTCAAGAACGTCCTGCTGGCCCTGATGATGGCCGAGCACGCCGCGATCGCCGTACTCCTGGGCCTGCCGTTCTTCTCCCTGGCGATGATCGCGACGGACGCGGTCTTCCTGCCGACGTCGTTCCTGCGGAAGCTGGGCGGGTGGGCGGCACGCGCGCGTGGACGGGTGTTCTCCGCAGGCGGCCCGAGCCCGCTCCCCGAAGGAGGCGCCTCCGCCCCGCCACCGGCCGACGGTCCCACGCCGTCGCGCTCCGGGGCGGGCCCCGCGCCGCTCCCCGAAAGCGGTTCTACGGTGGCCTCCGCGTCCGGCTCTTCGACGCGTCCCGAAGACGGCCACGAAGGCGCCCCCACGCCGCCGCGTCGGCGCCCCGAGGATTCGGGCGCAGCCCCGGAGGACCCTGGCACCCAGAGGAGCCCCGCGCCCCGGACGACCCCGAGCACACCGACGTAGGTCCAGAGGGCCACGGCACGCTCAACGAGGCCAGGCACGCGCCCACGGGGCCGCGCAGCGCACCCGCACGGGTCGCAGCGCACCCACGGAGCCCGGGTGCACGCACCCGCTGTGGCCGCGCCGCTCCCACGTAGGCTGCACCCCATGACCGCCCCCGCCGCAGCCACCTGGCACCGGCTAGCCGAAACCTCCGTGCTGCTCGACGGCTTCCACGCCCTCAAGCACGCGTTGCGCTTCGGGGCCGACGTCCCCATGGCGGTCACCACGGACCGGCGGGCGGCCCTCGCCCTCGCCGACGAACTGGCCCCCGACGTACGGGACACCCTGGACGCGTTGCTGACGGAGGTCCCGGAGGACACGTACCGGTCCTTCGTGCCCCGCCCCCACCCCACCGCGGTGGCCGCCCTGGCCGTACGCCCCGCGCGCGAGGCCAATCTCCAGAAGCTCGCGCACACGCCCCGCACCGCGCCCGTCGTCGTCCTCGACAACCCGCGCAACCTGGGCAACGCCGGGGCCGTGATCCGGCTCGCCGCCGGTTTCGGGGTGACCGGGGTGGTCACCACCGGGACGCTCGACCCCTGGCACCCGACGGTCGTGCGCGCCGGGGCGGGCCTGCACTACGCGACCGCCGTGGAGCGGCTGACCGTGGCAGAACTGCCTCCTGGGCCGGTGTTCGCCCTCGACCCGGAGGGCGACGACATCCGGGCCCTGAAGCTCCCGGATGACGCCGTCCTCGCCTTCGGCTCCGAGCGCAGCGGCCTGTCTGCCGAACTACGTGCCCGCACCGACCACTTGGTGTCCCTCCCGATGCGCCCCCAGGTCTCCAGCTACAACCTGGCGACGAGCGTGGCGATGACCCTGTACCACTGGAGCACGTCCACTGCAGCGCCCTTTTAGGGGCGCGGGGCTGTGTCAATTTGCGGCTCCGCCGCGTGGGCGCGACCAGCCACAACGGACCGCCACTCGCGCAGATACCGCACCTCCCGAGCTCTCAGGCGTCCCGACGAACCTCGACAACCCGGAACCGGTTGGCGACAAACGCCCCATCACACAGCGCCGCATTGGCAGCCGGGTTGCCACCCGACCCGTGGAAGTCGGAGAACGCGGCAGTCTGATTGACGAACACCCCACCGGTCAGGTTCAGCGACAACTGGGCGGCCTCCTCAAGGCAGACCTCCTCAACCGCAGCCTCGACCCCGGCGTCGGTCGTGTACGCCCCGACAGTCATCGCCCCCTTCTCCCGCACTGTCCGCCGCAGAAGCTCGATCGCGTCGGAGGCCGAGTCGACCGCGACGGCGAAGGACACCGGCCCGAAGCACTCGCTCATGTAGGCGGCCTCGTCGTCCGGCTTCGCCCCGTCCAGCTTCACGATCACCGGGGTGCGGACGACCGCGTCCGGGAACTCCGGGTTGGTGATCTCCCGTGAGGCCAGGGCGACTTCACCCAGCCCGGCGGCTGCCTCCAGGCGGGCCTTCACGTCCGGGTTGACCAGTGCGCCCAGCAGGCCGTTCGCGCGGGCGTCGTCGCCGAGGAGGCCGTCCACGGACCGCGCGAGGTCGGCGACCACCTCGTCGAAGGACTTGGGACCCTGGTCGGTGCCGATGCCGTCCCGGGGGATCAGCAGGTTCTGCGGGGTCGTGCACATCTGGCCGCTGTACAGCGACAGGGAGAACGCCAGGTTGGACAGCATCCCCTTGTAGTCGTCGGTCGACTCCACGACGACCGTGTTGACGCCGGCCTTCTCCGTGTAGACCTGCGCCTGGCGGGCGTTGGTCTCCAGCCAGTCGCCGAAGCCCGTCGACCCCGTGTAGTCGATGATCCGGATCTCGGGGCGGGTGGCCAGCGTCTTGGCGATGCCCTCACCGGGACGCTCGGCGGCGAGTGCCACCAGGTTCGGGTCGAAGCCGGCCTCGGTGAGCACCTCGCGCGCGATCCGCACGGTGAGCGCGAGCGGCAGCACCGCGCGCGGGTGGGGCTTCACCAGGACCGTGTTGCCGGTGGCGAGGGAGGCGAACAGGCCCGGATAGCCGTTCCACGTCGGGAAGGTGTTGCAGCCGATGACCAGGGCGGTCCCGCGCGGCACCGGCGTGAACTGCTTGTTCATGACGAGCGGGTCGCGCTTGCCCTGCGGCTTGGTCCACTCCGCGACGGAGGGGGTGCGGACCTGCTCGGCGTACGCGTAGGCCACCGCCTCCAGGCCGCGGTCCTGGGCGTGCGGGCCGCCCGCCTGGAACGCCATCATGAAGGCTTGGCCGCTGGTGTGCATGACCGCGTGCGCGAACTCGTGCGTCCGGTCGCTGATCCGCTTGAGGATCTCGATGGAGACCACGGCACGCGCCTCCACGCCCGCGTCCCGCCACGCCCGCTGCCCGGCACGCATGGCCGGCAGCAGGACGTCGAGGTCCGCGTGCGGGTACGTCACGCCCAACTCGACGCCGTACGGGGACACTTCGCCGCCCACCCAGTCGTCCGTGCCGGGCTGGCCGAGGTCGAGGCGGGTGCCGAGGAGGGCGTCGAAGGCGGCCTTGCCCGCCGCCGCGTCCAGGCTGCCGTGCTCGCCGTAGGCCTTGGGGTGCTCGGGGTGCGGGGACCAGTACGCGCGCGTGCGGATCGCTTCCAGCGCCTGGTCGAGTGTCGACCGGTGCCGGGCGATCAGCTCGGGCGTGGTCAGTTCGGCGGCCATGCGGGACCAACTCCTCGTTTCAAGAACTCGTCTGCGAGCTCATGACCTGGGCAGAGACTTGGGCGGGAACAGGCAGTCAGAGTTAGAGTAACCGAACGATCGGTCGGGACAAGGGGGTCCGCCGCATCTGTGGAAAACCCTGTGCGGGAGGATCGCGCACATGACAGCACTCGACCTCAGCAGCCCCGTGGCCGTCGTCGGCACCGGCACCATGGGCCAGGGCATCGCCCAGGTCGCGCTGACCGCGGGCCATGTCGTACGGCTGTACGACGCCGTCCCCGGGCGGGCCCGGGACGCGGCCGCCGCGATCGGCGCCCGGCTCGACCGGCTGGTCGAGAAGGACCGGCTCACCGCCGCCGACCGGGACGCCGCACAGGCCCGTCTGCTGCCCGCCGAGGACCTGGCCGACCTCGCGGACTGCACCCTCGTCGTCGAGGCCGTGCTGGAGCAGCTGGACGTCAAGCAGCAGCTGATGCGCGACCTGGAGGACATCGTCGGCGAGGACTGTCTGCTCGCCACCAACACCTCGTCCCTGTCGGTGACGGCCATCGGCGCCGCCCTGCGCAACCCCGGCCGCTTGGTCGGCCTGCACTTCTTCAACCCGGCGCCGGTGCTGCCGCTCGTCGAGGTCGTCTCCGGGTTCGCCACCGACGTCACGTCGGCCACGCGCGCGTACGAGATGTCCCGCGCCTGGGGCAAGACCCCGGTGGCCTGCGCGGACACCCCCGGTTTCATCGTCAACCGCATCGCCCGGCCCTTCTACGCCGAGGCCTTCGCGGTCTACGAGGCCCAGGCCGCCGACCCGGCCACCATCGACGCCGTCCTGCGTGAGTCGGGCGGCTTCAAGATGGGCGCCTTCGAACTGACCGACCTCATCGGGCAGGACGTCAACGAGGCCGTCACCCACTCCGTGTGGCAGTCCTTCTTCCAGGACGTGCGCTTCACGCCCTCTCTCGCGCAGCGCCGCCTGGTCGAGTCCGGCCGCCTCGGCCGCAAGACCGGGCACGGCTGGTACGACCACGGGGACGACGCCGAGCTGCCCGAGCCGCACACCGCGGAACCGGCCCAGGCGCCCGCGTACGTCGTCGTGGAGGGCGACCTGGGGCCCGCCGCCGAGCTGGTCGCGCTGATCCGCGAGGCGGGCATCGTCGTCCGCGAGGAGGAAGAGGATCACGGCACCCGGATGGTGCTGCCCGGCGGCGGTCAGCTGGCGCTCGCCGACGGTCAGACCTCCGTCGAGTTCCGTGACGTCGTCTATTTCGACCTCGCCCTCGACTACCGCGGGGCCGGCCGCATCGCCCTGTCCGCCTCCCAGGACACCGCGTCACAGACCCTCTCCGAGGCGATCGGCCTCTTCCAGGCGCTCGGCAAGAACGTCAGCGTCGTAGGAGACGCCCCCGGGATGATCGTCGCCCGCACGGTGGCCCGGATCATCGACCTGGCGCACGACGCCGTCGCCAAGGGCGTCGCCACCGAGGAGGACGTCGACACCGCGATGCGCCTGGGTGTCAACTACCCTCTGGGTCCGTTCGAATGGAGCCGCAGGCTCGGCCGCAGCTGGGCCTACGACCTGCTGGACGACCTGCACCTGCGTGATCCGTCGGGACGGTACGCGCCGTCCCTGGCGCTCTACCGCCACGCGTACGCCACCGAGAAGCGGGAGGGCACCCCATGACCACCGCCAAGCGCGACACGTACACCCCGGAGACCCTGCTCAACGTCGCCGTCCAGGTCTTCATCGAGCGCGGCTACGACGGCACCTCCATGGAGCACCTCGCCAAGGCGGCCGGTATCTCCAAGTCGTCGATCTACCACCACGTCACCGGCAAGGAGGAGCTGCTCCGCCGCGCGGTCAGCCGCGCCCTGGACGGCCTCTTCGGGATCCTCGACGAGGAGCACGCACGCGTGGGGCGCGCCGTCGAGCGGCTGGAGTACGTCGTGCGGCGGATGGTCGAGGTGCTGACCTCCGAGCTGCCGTACGTGACGCTGCTGCTGCGGGTGCGCGGCAACACCGACACCGAGCGGTGGGCCCTGGAGCGGCGCCGTGACTTCGACCATCGGGTGGCCGACCTGCTGAAGGCCGCGGCGGCCGACGGCGATCTGCGCGGTGACGTGGAGGTACGGCTCGCGACCCGGCTCGTCTTCGGGATGATCAACTCCATCGTGGAGTGGTACCGGCCGGACGCGCGGGGCATGGGCGAGCGCGAAGTGACCGACGCGGTGGCCCAGTTGGTCTTCTCCGGGCTGCGCGACCAGGCCTAGCGGGTCAGCTCTGGGGCTCCAGGTCCTCCTCCTCGAAGACCAGCAGCGTGCGCGAGCTGAGCACCTCGGGGATTTCCTGGAGCCGGGTGAGAACGAGCTCGCGCAGCGCCCGGTTGTCCGGCGTGTGCACCAGCAGCAGGACGTCGAAGTCGCCGCCCACCAGCGCGATGTGCGAGGCCCCCGGGAGCAGTCTCAGCTGCTCGCGGACCGTGCGCCAGGAGTTCTGCACGATCTTCAGGGTGATGTACGCCGACGTGCCCTGACCCGCGCGTTCGTGGTCGACCCGGGCGCCGAAGCCGCGGATGACGCCGTCCTCGATGAGCCGGTTGATCCGCGCGTAGGCATTGGCGCGCGAGACGTGCACCCGTTCGGCGACCGACCTTATCGACGCGCGGCCGTCCGCCTGGAGCATCTGCAGGATGTCCTGATCAATGGCGTCCAGCGGACGCGGCGGCGGGGCGTTGCCCGCCTCCGGGCCTTCGGCCATTTGTTCAGGTGCCATGTCCCCCCGCCTCCCTAGCATGGACGTACTGCGTTCATTCCAGGTTGTGGAGAACCGTTTGTCCACAGCCTGGAGGTGCCTGTAGCCAAAATGTGCCGACGACCGAACAATCGGTAGGGAGGCGCGGCACGTCCGACGCGCCTCTCCGAGCCACTCCCACGAGGAGGTGCCGTCATGACGGTCATGGAGCAGCGGGGCGCGTACCGGCCCACACCGCCGCCCGCCTGGCAGCCGCGCACGGACCCCGCGCCGCTGCTGCCCGACACCGCGCCGTACCGCGTGCTCGGCACCGAGGCGGCCGCGCAGGCCGACCCCGGGCTGCTGCGCCGGCTCTACGCCGAGCTGGTGCGCGGCCGCCGGTACAACGCGCAGGCCACCGCCCTCACCAAGCAGGGCCGGCTCGCCGTGTACCCCTCCACCACCGGCCAGGAGGCCTGCGAGGTCGCCGCCGCGCTGGTCCTCCAGGAGCAGGACTGGCTCTTCCCCAGCTACCGCGACACGCTCGCCGCCGCCGCCCGCGGCCTCGACCCCGTGCAGGCCCTCACCCTGCTGCGCGGCGACTGGCACACCGGCTACGACCCGCGCGAGCACCGCATCGCACCCCTGAGCACCCCGCTCGCCACCCAGCTCCCGCACGCCGTCGGCCTCGCCCACGCGGCCCGCCTCAAGGGCGACGACGTGGTCGCGCTCGCCATGGTCGGCGACGGCGGCACCAGCGAGGGCGACTTCCACGAGGCGCTGAACTTCGCCGCCGTCTGGCAGGCCCCGGTCGTCTTCCTCGTCCAGAACAACGGCTTCGCGATCTCGGTACCGCTCGCCAAGCAGACCGCCGCCCCTTCCCTGGCCCACAAGGCCGTCGGCTACGGCATGCCCGGCCGCCTCGTCGACGGCAACGACGCGGTCGCCGTGCACGAGGTCCTCGCCGACGCCGTACGGCACGCGCGCGAGGGCGGCGGTCCCACGCTCGTCGAGGCCATCACGTACCGCATCGAGGCACACACCAACGCCGACGACGCGACGCGCTACCGAGGCGACACCGAGGTCGAGGCCTGGCGCGCCCACGACCCGATCGCCCTCCTGGAGCACGAACTCACCGAGCGCGGGCTCATCGACGAGGACGGCATCAAGGCAGCGCGCGACGCCGCCGAGACCATGGCGGCCGAACTGCGCGCGCACATGAACCAGGACCCCGTGCTCGACCCCATGGACCTGTTCGCCCACGTGTACGCCGAGCCCACCCCCCAACTGCGCGAGCAGCGCGAACAGTTGGCGGCGGAGCTGGCGGCCGAGCGCGAGGGGACGCACTGATGACCACCGTCGCCCTCAAACCGGCCACCATGGCGCAGGCCCTCACGCGCGCGTTGCGCGACGCCATGGCCGCCGACCCCGAGGTGCACGTCATGGGCGAGGACGTCGGCACCCTCGGCGGCGTCTTCCGGGTCACCGACGGCCTCGCCAAGGAGTTCGGCGAGGACCGCTGCACGGACACCCCCCTCGCCGAGGCCGGCATCCTCGGCACGGCCGTCGGTATGGCGATGTACGGCCTGCGCCCGGTCGTGGAGATGCAGTTCGACGCCTTCGCCTACCCGGCGTTCGAGCAACTGATCAGCCACGTCTCCCGCATGCGCAACCGCACCCGCGGCGCCATGCCCCTCCCGATCACCATCCGCGTCCCCTACGGCGGCGGCATCGGCGGCGTCGAGCACCACAGCGACTCCTCCGAGGCCTACTACATGGCGACCCCGGGCCTGCACGTCGTCACCCCCGCGACGGTCGCCGACGCCTACGGCCTGCTGCGCGCCTCCATCGCCTCCGACGATCCGGTCGTCTTCCTGGAGCCCAAGCGCCTGTACTGGTCGAAGGACACCTGGAACCCCGACGAGCCGACCCCCGTCGACCCGATCGGCCGCGCGGTCGTACGCCGCCCCGGCCGCAGCGCCACGCTCATCACCTACGGCCCGTCCCTGCCCGTCTGCCTCGAAGCCGCCGAGGCGGCCCGGGCCGAGGGCTGGGACCTCGAAGTCGTCGACCTGCGCTCCCTGGTCCCGTTCGACGACGAGACGGTCTGCGCGTCCGTACGGCGGACCGGCCGCGCCCTCGTCGTGCACGAGTCGGGCGGCTACGGCGGCCCCGGCGGCGAGATCGCGGCCCGCGTCACCGAGCGCTGCTTCCACCACCTGGAGGCGCCGGTGCTGCGCGTCGCCGGGTTCGACATCCCGTACCCGCCGCCGATGCTGGAGCGGCACCATCTGCCCGGCGTCGACCGGATCCTGGACGCCGTGGGCCGGCTCCAGTGGGAGGCGGACAACTGATGGCACAAGTGCTGGAGTTCAAGCTTCCCGACCTCGGCGAGGGTCTCACCGAGGCGGAGATCGTGCGCTGGCTGGTCGAGGTCGGCGACGTCGTCGCCATCGACCAGCCCGTCGTCGAGGTCGAGACGGCCAAGGCGATGGTCGAGGTGCCGTGTCCCTACGGCGGTGTCGTCACGGCCCGCTTCGGCGAGGAGGGCACGGAACTGCCCGTGGGTTCCCCGCTGTTGACGGTCGCGGTGGGGACACCGGCCTCCGACGCCGAGGGCGAGACCGAGGGCTCGGGGAACGTGCTGGTGGGCTACGGCACGGGGGCACCTCCGGCGCGGCGGCGGAGGGTACGGCGGATGGCGGCGGATGCCGTGACGTCGGCGGCGGACGCCCCCGCCCCTGCCTCCGCTCCTGAGACCGCAGGTCGCGACGACGGTCCCGTACCCGTGATCTCGCCCCTCGTACGACGACTCGCGCGCGAGAACGGCCTGGAACTACGGGAGTTGACGGGTTCCGGACGGGACGGGCTGATTCTCCGGGCGGACGTCGAGCAGGCACTCCGCGCGGCGGCGGCCCAGGAAGCGACCGCCCAGGAAGCGACACTCCTTCCCCCGGCCGCAC
>NZ_JBXVPZ010000351.1:0-10481 GCF_057961495.1 Streptomyces sp. P5F9
GTAGACGGGCACACCGAAGGGCCGCCCCCCACAGCGCCCCAAGGAGCCCGGCGGCGGGCTGCTGATGGGGCGGCCCTTCGGTGTGCCCGTCTACGTCGCGCCCAGCTGGTTCCTCGTCGCCGCGCTCATCACCTGGGTGTTCGGCGGTCAACTGGACCGTGTGCTGCCCGAACTCGGCGCCGCCCGCTACCTCGTGGCCCTCTTCTTCGCGGTCGCCTTCTACGGCTCGGTCCTGGTCCACGAGCTCGCCCACACCGTCGCCGCGCTCCGCTTCAAACTCCCGGTCCGCCGTATCCAGTTGCAGTTCTTCGGCGGAGTCTCCGAGATCGAGAAGGAGGCCGAGACCCCCGGCAGGGAGTTCGTGCTGGCCTTCGTCGGCCCGCTGCTCTCGCTGATCCTCTCGGGCATCTTCTACCTGGCCATGCTGCCCGTCGAACCCGGCACCGTCCCCGGCGTCCTGCTGGCCGGGCTGATGGTCTCCAACCTCATCGTGGCCGCCTTCAACCTGCTGCCCGGCCTGCCCCTCGACGGCGGCCGCATGCTCCGCGCCGTCGTCTGGAAGATCACCGGCAGGCCCATGAGCGGCACGATCGCCGCCGCCTGGGTCGGCCGCGCCCTCGCCGTCTCCGTCCTGATCGGTCTCCCGCTGCTCACCCAGACCGGCGCCCTCGGCACGAACACCGAGGACATCAGCGGCATGGACACCGTCACCGACGCCCTGCTCGCCGCGATCCTCGCCGCGATCATCTGGACCGGCGCCGGCAACAGCCTCCGTATGGCCCGCCTGCGCGAACACCTCCCGGAACTCCGCGCACGCAACCTCACCCGCCGCGCGGTCCCCGTCGAGACCAACACCCCGCTCTCCGAGGCACTGCGCCGCGCCAACGCCGCCGGCGCCCGTGCCCTGGTCGTCGTCGACGCCGACGGCCAGCCCCTCTCCCTGGTCCGCGAGGCCGCCATCGTCGGCGTCCCCGAACACCGCCGCCCCTGGGTCGTCGTCAGCGGCCTCGCCCAGGACCTCACGGACGGCATGCGCGTCTCCGCCGAACTGGCCGGAGAGGACCTCCTGGACGCCCTGCGCGCCACCCCCGCCACCGAGTACCTCGTGGTCGAGGAGACCGGCGAGATCTACGGCGTCCTGTCCGCCGCCGACGTCGAGCGCGCCTTCGTGAAGGCCATGGCCCGCCCCAACTGAGGCACGCGCGCGTGGTCGGCGGCCCCCGCAAACGCCGGTAGGCTGGTCACATGTCCGAACCGACCGGTGCCGCCCGCAGGCGCGGGCCCTTCAAGGTCGGGGACCAGGTTCAGCTGACCGACCCCAAGGGCCGCCACTACACGTTCACGCTCGAAGCCGGGAAGAATTTCCACACCCACAAGGGTTCCTTCCCGCACGACGAACTGATCGGCGCACCCGAGGGCAGCGTTGTCCGCACCACCGGAAACGTCGCCTACCTCGCGCTGCGCCCCCTGCTCCCCGACTACGTCCTGTCCATGCCCCGCGGTGCCGCCGTGGTCTACCCCAAG
The DNA here is from genome assembly GCF_057961495.1 of Streptomyces sp. P5F9. Lineage (NCBI taxonomy): Bacteria > Bacillati > Actinomycetota > Actinomycetes > Kitasatosporales > Streptomycetaceae > Streptomyces > Streptomyces sp. P5F9. The sequence goes on from NZ_JBXVPZ010000351.1 coordinate 1,525, forward strand.
GACGCGGGGCAGATCCTGGCCTTCGCCGACATCTTCCCCGGCGCACGCGTCGTGGAAGCGGGCGTCGGCTCCGGCTCGCTCAGCAGCTTCCTGCTGCGCGCCATCGGCGACCAGGGCATGCTGCACTCCTACGAGCGCCGCGAGGACTTCGCCGAGATCGCCCAGCAGAACGTGGAGCGCTACTTCGGCGGCCCGCACCCCGCCTGGCAGCTCACCGTCGGCGACCTCCAGGACAACCTGTCCGACCTGGACGTCGACCGCGTCATCCTCGACATGCTCGCCCCCTGGGAGTGCCTGGAGGCCGTCTCCAAGGCACTCGTGCCCGGCGGCATCCTGTGCTGCTACGTCGCGACCACCACCCAGCTCGCGCGGACCGTCGAGTCCATCCGCGAGATCGGCTCCTTCAACGAGCCGACCGCCTGGGAGACGATGCTCCGCAACTGGCACGTCGAGGGTCTGGCCGTCCGCCCCGACCACCGGATGATCGGCCACACCGGCTTCCTCCTCACCGCCCGCCGCCTCGCGGACGGCGTCGAGCCCCCCATGCGCCGTCGCCGCCCCGCCAAGGGTGCCTACGGCGACGACTACGACGGCCCCAACGCCGCCGGTGGCGCCGCCGGCCGCTGAGCCGCACGCAAGGGCGGCCCTGTGCCGCACTCAACGCACGAACGCCGTGGCCGAGTTCCCGGAAATCCTCCGGAACTCGGCCACGGCGTCTTTCTTCTGACACACCGACTGGCGCACCCACCGACGTACCGACCTCTGCCGTACCGACCCCGTCGGACCCTCCCGTGTGACCGGGCGAACGAACTGTCGACCCCGCCGTTCCCCCGCACCGTGCCGTGTGGCAGCATGCAGGCCACCCCCACCGGCACAGCCCTCACAGGAGACACTCCTAGTGCAGCACTCCGCCGTCCCGGAACTGGAACTGGCACACACCACCACACGCCCCATCCACTGGGTCGCCACCGCCACGGCTCTCGCCGGTGTCGTGGCCCTCTCCTCGGGCCTGCAACCCGACTCCGCGCACGCCGCCCAGGCCGGCGGCCCGCAGACGAAGTCCGCGCCCGCCGCCTCGGCCCCCGCGACCACAGGAGTCGCCTTCCCCCTCGACTGCGGCCCCGTGAAGGCCGTCGTACAGAAGAAGGCATCCGGAGACCTCGACGGCGACGGCCGGCCGGAGACGGTCGCCGTGGTCCACTGCGACGCGGGCATGGGCACCCCGCCCGACGGCGTCTACGTCCTCACCCAGGGCGCCGGAGCCGCCAAGCCGCGCGTCGTCGCCACCCTGGTCGCCCCGAAGGCACGCGAGACCGTCACCACCTTCTCCGTGCGCGACGGCGCGGTGCTCGCCACACTGCTCGGCTACTCGACGGCGGACGTGCCCAGTTGCTGTCCCGACGTGAAGGAAACCGCCAAGTGGCAGTGGCAGAACGGCACGTTCGTCCGCTCCACCCCCGGCAACGCCCAGAACGTCTGACGACGACCCGCTGAACCTCAGGCCGCGTCCGGCCCGTACACCTCGACCCGGTCCGCGACCCGGCGCACATGAATGCAGTCACCGGGGCACTCCTTGGCGGAGTCCACGACATCGACCAACAGCGGCAGTGGCACGAGCGTGGTGGCGCCCTTGTCCTGCAGCAGCTCGTCGTCCGGGCTCTTCACATAGGCCAGGCCGTCGATGTCCAGCTCGAAGACCTCAGGGGCGTACTGGGCGCAGATGCCGTCGCCGGTACAGAGGTCCTGGTCGATCCAGACCTCCAGCGCCTCGCCGTCGGCCGCCGCCTCGTCCTGCACGGTGATGTCTCCTGTTTCCGCCGGGTGTTGGACATCGTCGACCCTACCTCCGCCCGCCCGAACGGCCTTTCTCCGCGATCTCAGGTTTCATGCCCCCGCATGACGGACACTGTCCGCATGGACACTCTCAGTCAGGGGCGCCTTGGCCGGTTTCCGTCGGGCGCAGAACCCGCCCGCACGGCAACTCACGTCCGCCGTGAAGGGTTTTGACCAACCCGGCCTTGGAACAGTTCGCTTCTGAATCACGTTGAGTGGGTATCCACACGGCGTGAGGGAGAGCGCTGGGTGACCGACGACACACCTTGACAGTCTTTGTGATCTAGGGGTTTCAATCGACACCCACCCAGGTAGGGTCTGGAAGCGTCCAGCTCCCCTTGGAGGAGGTGAGGACCGTGGCAGCCCACGACGACGACATGAACCGCGGCATCCGCCCGGGACGAGGGTCCGACGACCCGTCCGGGCAGATTGCCTACCTTGAGCAGGAGATCGCCGTCCTGCGACGTAAGCTCGCCGACTCTCCGCGACACACGAGGATTCTCGAAGAGCGGATCGTCGAGCTGCAGACCAATCTGGCCGGGGTGTCCGCCCAGAACGAGCGACTCGCCAACACGCTCCGTGAGGCCCGCGACCAGATCGTGGCCCTCAAGGAAGAAGTCGACCGGCTCGCACAGCCGCCGGCCGGCTTCGGTGTCTTCCTCGTGGCCAACGAGGACGGCACAGCGGACATCTTCACCGGCGGTCGCAAACTGCGGGTGAACGTCAGCCCGAGCGTGGAACTCGAAGAGCTCCGCCGCGGCCAGGAAGTAATGCTCAACGAAGCGCTCAACGTGGTCGAGGCCATGGAGTACGAGCGCGTCGGCGACATCGTCACCCTCAAGGAGATCCTGGAGGACGGCGAACGCGCCCTCGTGGTGGGGCACACCGACGAGGAGCGGGTGGTGCGGCTCGCCGAGCCGCTGCTGGACATCACCATCCGCCCCGGCGACGCCCTGCTGCTCGAACCCCGTTCCGGCTACGTCTACGAGATCGTCCCGAAGAGCGAGGTCGAGGAACTCGTCCTCGAAGAGGTCCCCGACATCGGCTACGAGCAGATCGGCGGTCTGGGCGGCCAGATCGAGATGATCCGCGACGCGGTCGAACTGCCGTACCTCTACCCCGACCTCTTCAAGGAGCACGAACTGCGGCCGCCCAAGGGCGTCCTGCTGTACGGGCCCCCCGGATGCGGTAAGACGCTCATCGCCAAGGCCGTCGCCAACTCGCTGGCCAAGAAGGTCGCCGAGGTCACCGGCCAGGCCACCGGCAAGAGCTTCTTCCTCAACATCAAGGGCCCCGAGCTCCTCAACAAGTACGTCGGTGAGACCGAGCGGCAGATCCGCCTGGTCTTCCAGCGCGCTCGTGAGAAGGCCAGCGAGGGAACCCCTGTCATCGTCTTCTTCGACGAGATGGAATCCCTCTTCCGCACCCGTGGCTCCGGTGTCAGCTCGGACGTGGAGAACACCATCGTCCCGCAGCTGCTCGCCGAGATCGACGGCGTGGAAGGCCTGCAGAACGTGGTCGTCATCGGCGCCTCGAACCGCGAGGACATGATCGACCCCGCCATCCTGCGCCCCGGCCGCCTGGACGTGAAGATCAAGATCGAGCGTCCCGACGCCGAGGCCGCCAAGGACATCTTCGCCAAGTACCTCACCGAACGCCTCCCGCTCCACCCGGACGACGTCGGCGAGCACAGCGGCGACAAGACCACCACCGTCCAGAGCATGATCCAGACGGCCGTGGAACACATGTACACGGAATCCGAGGAGAACCGCTTCCTGGAGGTCACCTACGCCAACGGTGACAAGGAAGTCCTCTACTTCAAGGACTTCAACTCCGGCGCCATGATCGAGAACATCGTGGGCCGGGCCAAGAAGATGGCCATCAAGGACTTCCTCGACCACAAGCAGAAGGGCATCCGCGTCTCGCACCTCCTCCAGGCGTGCGTGGACGAGTTCAAGGAGAACGAGGACCTGCCCAACACCACCAACCCGGACGACTGGGCCCGGATCTCCGGAAAGAAGGGCGAACGGATCGTCTACATCCGTACGCTCATCACCGGCAAGCAGGGCGCCGACACCGGACGCTCCATCGACACGGTGGCGAACACCGGTCAATACCTGTAAAAAGCAGGGCGGCTGCGGGTGCCCTCGGCGGGTACCCGCAGCCGACTGTTTTTCAGGCCATGACCGAACAAGGGGCGCGCGAGGCAATGACGCAAATGATCTCCCCACCAGCGCAAAGCCGTTCTAGGCTCTTCGGTACCGCCGAGTCGCGCAGTGCGGGGACGGGCACCGCACACGCACCGGAGCGCCAGCGGTACTTGAGCAGCGTCCCCGACCGAGGGCGCCGCCGGGCAAGGAGGGCCGCATGACCGTACGGCGAGTAATGGGCATCGAGACGGAGTACGGGATCTCCGTCCCCGGCCACCCCAACGCCAATGCCATGCTCACCTCGTCCCAGATCGTCAACGCCTACGCGGCGGCGATGCACCGGGCCCGGCGGGCCCGCTGGGACTTCGAGGAGGAGAACCCGCTGCGCGACGCGCGAGGCTTCGACCTCGCCCGGGAGGCCGCCGACTCCAGCCAGCTCACCGACGAGGACATCGGCCTCGCCAATGTCATCCTCACCAACGGCGCACGGCTCTACGTCGACCACGCACACCCGGAGTACAGCTCCCCCGAAGTCACCAACCCCATGGACGCCGTCCTGTGGGACAAGGCCGGCGAGCGCATCATGGCGGAAGCGGCGGAACGAGCCGCCCAACTCCCGGGCGCCCAGCCGATCCACCTCTACAAGAACAACACCGACAACAAGGGCGCCTCCTACGGCACGCACGAGAACTACCTGATGAAGCGGGAGACCCCCTTCTCGGACATCGTGCGCCACCTGACACCCTTCTTCGTCTCGCGCCAGGTCGTCACCGGAGCGGGCCGCGTCGGCATCGGCCAGGACGGGCACGAACACGGCTTCCAGCTCAGCCAGCGCGCCGACTACTTCGAGGTCGAGGTCGGCCTGGAGACCACGCTCAAGCGCCCGATCATCAACACCCGCGACGAACCGCACGCGGACGCCGAGAAGTACCGCCGCCTGCACGTGATCATCGGCGACGCGAACCTCTCCGAGATCTCGACCTACCTCAAACTCGGCACGACAGCCCTGGTCCTCTCCATGATCGAGGACGGCTTCATCGCCGTCGACCTGGCCGTGGACCAGCCCGTCCGCACTCTCCACCAGGTCTCCCACGACCCCACCCTCAAGCGCCTGGTCACCCTCCGCAGCGGCCGGACCCTCACCGCGGTCCAGTTGCAGATGGAGTACTTCGAGCTCTCCCGCAAATACGTCGAGGAGCGCTACGGCTCCGACGCGGACGATCAGACCAAGGACGTCCTGGCCCGCTGGGAGGACACGCTCAACCGCCTGGAGAACGACCCGATGAGCCTGGCCGGCGAACTGGACTGGGTCGCCAAGCGCGAGCTCATGGAGGGCTACCGGCGCCGCGACAGCCTCGACTGGGACGCGGCCCGGCTCCAGCTGGTCGACCTCCAGTACGCGGACGTACGGGCCGAGAAGGGCCTCTACAACCGCCTGGTGGCCCGCGGCCGCATCAAGCGGCTGCTGGACGAGGACACGGTCGAGCGGGCGCGTACGACGCCTCCGGAGGACACACGCGCGTACTTCCGCGGACGCTGCCTGGAGCAGTACGCCGACGACGTCGCGGCGGCCTCCTGGGACTCCGTGATCTTCGACCTCCCGGGCCGGGACTCGCTCCAGCGGGTCCCAACCCTCGAACCGCTTCGCGGAACGCGTAATCACGTCAAGGAGCTCCTTGACCGCTGTCGAACCGCGGAAGACCTGGTCAGGGTCCTGTCGGGCGGCTGACAGGACCCTCGGATCCGGGGCGCCGGACAGGGTGGAATGTCCGGTGGCCGGGAATCATCGAGGTGGCCGCCGTACGTTGTAGGAACTGCGGGGCCGATGTCAGTCCCTGCAAGTAGGGTCTGATCAAGAACGTCGAACCGAGCGGGGTGAGGGTTATGGCGACCAAGGACACCGGCGGCGGACAGCAGAAGGCGACGCGCTCCACGGAGGAGGTCGAGGAGCAGGCCGTTGAGACGGAGGCTTCTGAGGACCTCAAGGAGCGCCACGAGAAGTTGAGCGACGATGTCGACTCGGTTCTGGACGAGATCGACGATGTCCTGGAGGAGAACGCAGAGGACTTCGTGAGGTCATTTGTCCAGAAAGGTGGCGAATAAGGCGCAATGCCCGAATTGGCGGACGGGAGGGGCTGCCCGCGGTGCAACCGGATCTTGCCGCGGGCGGCCTTCGCCAAGAACGAGGGCATGCGTGACGGTCTTCAGGCGTACTGCCGAGAGTGCTCTGCGGAGTGCTACCGGCAGCGCCAGGAGACGAGGGGCGACGACGTCAGATGGCTACGCGAGTTATCGCAAGGCGTGCCGGGCTGACCGGAACCAGCAAAGCTACTTCAAGCGCAAGTACGGCATCACCTTGGCCGAGCGTGACGCGATGGTCGCCTCTCAAATGGGGCTCTGCGTGATCTGTTTGAAAGCTCCTGCGGTTCATGTGGATCACTGCCACGAGACGGGTAGGGTCCGTGGCGTACTGTGCTTCAACTGCAATTCGGCCATCGGCAAGTTGGGAGATGATCCCGACGCTGTTCGTCGGGCTGCCGCCTACTTGGAAGGATCCTCGTGGAAGCCAACACTCGTAGCCCCGGGCGTCTACCAGCTGCCTTCCTGACGCCTGGGTCGTCGTCCTTCATGGACTTCCTCTCCGACCACCAGCCGGAGATGCTTCCGGGCAACCGGCAACTGCCGCCCATGCAGGGCGTGATCGAGGCCCCGCACGGCACGACGATCGTCGCTGTCACGTTCCCCGGTGGCGTCGTGCTCGCCGGTGACCGGCGGGCCACCATGGGCAATGTCATCGCACAGCGGGACATCGAGAAGGTGTTCCCCGCGGACGAGTACTCGGCCGTCGGTATCGCCGGCACCGCCGGTCTGGCCGTCGAGATGGTCAAGCTCTTCCAGCTGGAGCTGGAGCACTTCGAGAAGGTCGAAGGCGCCCAACTCTCCCTGGAGGGCAAGGCGAACCGACTGTCCACCATGATCCGTTCCAACCTCGGCATGGCCATGCAGGGCCTCGCCGTGGTCCCCCTCTTCGCCGGCTTCGACGTGGACCGCGGCATCGGCCGCATCTTCTCCTACGACGTGACGGGCGGCCGCTCCCAGGAGCTCGGCTACGCGGCCACCGGCTCCGGTTCGGTGTTCGCGCGCGGTGCCATGAAGAAGCTCTTCCACGACCAGCTGACCGAGGCCGAGGCCACGACCCTCGTGGTCCAGGCCCTCTACGACGCGGCCGACGACGACTCGGCGACCGGCGGTCCCGATGTCGCCCGCCGGATCTACCCGATCGTCACCGTGATCACCGAGGACGGCTTCCGCCGGCTCACCGACGACGAGTCCTCCGAGATCGCCCGCTCGATCCTGGAGCGGCGACTGCAGCAGCCCGACGGCCCGCGCGCCGCGCTGCTCTGACCGAGGGCCCGTTCGTCACAAGGTGATCCACTGATTTCGACGGAACTTTAAAGAGAGGGACGGATACCGGTGTCGACGCCGTTCTATGTCTCACCCCAGCAGGCGATGGCCGACCGGGCGGAGTACGCCCGCAAGGGCATCGCTCGTGGCCGCAGCCTGGTCGTGCTGCAGTTCGCCGACGGCATCGTCTTCGTCGGCGAGAACCCGTCCCGTGCGCTGCACAAGTTCAGCGAGATCTACGACCGGATCGGGTTCGCGGCCGCCGGAAAATACAACGAGTACGAGAACCTGCGGATTGGCGGCGTCAGGTACGCCGACATGCGCGGTTACACCTACGACCGTGCGGATGTGACCGCCCGCGGTCTCGCCAACGTCTATGCCCAGACGCTCGGCACGATCTTCTCCAGTGCGGCCGAGAAGCCGTACGAGGTGGAGCTGGTCGTCGCGGAGGTCGGGGACACTCCGGACGGCGATCAGATCTACCGGCTGCCGCACGACGGTTCGATCGTGGACGAGCACGGCTCGGTCGCGGTCGGTGGCAACGCCGAGACGATCAGCACCTATCTGGACCAGCGCCACCGTGACGGCATGACGCTCGCGGAGGCGCTCAAGCTGGCGGTGCAGTCCCTGTCCCGTGACACGAACGGCAGCGAGCGGGAGATCCCCGCCGAGCGCCTGGAAGTCGCGGTCCTGGACCGTACGCGCCCGCAGGCCCGCAAGTTCCGGCGCATCGTCGGCCCTCAGCTGTCCCGTCTGCTGGAGGGCGGGAACGCGGACACGTCGTCGGAAGAGTCCGACGGCGACGACGAGGAGTGAGTCGACCTCGCCCAGCCTTTCGTGTGCCCCGGCCGGTCATCGGCCGGGGCACACGGCGTTGTGGGGGCCGCAGGGGCGTCAGACGGTGCCTGGTGGCGCCGTGGAGCCGCGGACGACCAGTTCCACCGGGATGTCCCCCTCCTCCGGTACGCGGCCGTCCAGGACGGCCAGGAGGGCGCGCATGCCGTGTTCGCCGAAGAGTTCGGCGTCGAGGCGGACAGTGGTGAGTTCCGGGTCGATGGCGGTGGCGAGAGCGAGGTCGTCGAGGCCGGTGATCGAGAGGTCGTCCGGGATGTGCAGGCCCAGGCGCCGAGCCGCTTTGTAGGCGCCGGCGGCGAGTTTGTCGTCGTCGCAGACCAGGGCGGTCACCCGCGACCCCGGAGCTGAGAGCGCGGCCTCGGCGGCGGCCAGGGCGCCCTCGATCGAGATGGGGGCCCGGGTCGTCCGTACCGAGGTGCCTGCCACGGAGCCGACCCGTGTGGCCAGTTCACGCGCGCGTACCTCGAAGGTCCAGGACGGGACGTCGGCGGCCAGGTGCAGGAAGTGGCGGTGGCCCAGCGTCAGCAGGTGGTCGGCGACCTGGCGGATGCCGTCGGCGATGTCCAGGTTGACGGTGGCCGCGCCGAGGCTGCCCTCGGGGTCGCTGTCGAGCATGACCAGGGGGAGTTGGTCGCCGCGGATCGCGGTGAGGGCGTCGGCGGCCATGGAGGAGGCGATCACGCCGTCCAGGGCGGCCTGGGCGGAGGCGAAGGG
>NZ_JBXVPZ010000352.1:0-10458 GCF_057961495.1 Streptomyces sp. P5F9
TCCCCGCCCCCTGCCCGCAAAGCCAACTTTTGAACTGACTGGTCAGTGCAAAAAGTAACCCGAACCTTCGATCGAAGCAAAAGCGCAGGTCAGAACGGATTGTCAGTGCCATACCCCACGATGGGGCACATACGGCACTACCTGACTGGGCGTGCCGTCACACGACGACAGGAGGTTCGTCATGGCCAACTCGTCCGCAGCCGCCGCCCGTCGGCGCCGCGCCTCCGGCCCTGCCCCCTCACTGACCGGCCCGGCGAGCGACGTGCACCCCGTGCTCCGCCGGGCCACGGCCCCACCAGCCGCCCTCGACCTCCTCGCCCAGGCCCGTGCGGGACTGGACGAGGCAGCCGTCCTCGAAACGTCGAACGAGCGCTACGCCACAGCCCACTTGGCCGCCCTGCGCACCGCCGCCGCGGTACTCGCCGCGCGCGTCCAGCCGGAGCCCACCGCCCGGCGCCGCGGCCGTATCCGCAGCGCCTGGGAAGTGCTCCCCGAGATCGCGCCCGAACTCACCGAGTGGAGCGCCCTGTTCGCCTCCGGCGCCCGGCGCCGCGCGCGGGCCGAGGCGGGCATCCAGGGCGCGGCGACCCGCCGGGACGCCGACGACCTCATACGCGACGTGGCGATGTTCCTGCGCCTGGTCGAGCGGATGCTCGTCCTCCAGCCGGTCCTGCCCCAGCCACGCCAGGACCCGGAGCGGCCGGGGGACCGCGCAGGGTGAGGAGCGCTCCAAAGGGGCGCGGGGCTGGGGCGCGGGGCTGTATCGATGTGCTGCTCCGCCGCGTGAGACACATGACCAGGTACGGCACCGGAGGCAATAGGGTGGAAGGCGCCTGAAGCCTTCCCTCCGCCCGTACCCGGGCCGGGGAGGCAGCCCGTTCGCTCCGCCGTGCACAGGCGGTGCCGCGCCGAGGAGTCAACTGCCGTGTCGGACCCGAGCCGCCCCCGCGCCTCCCTCCGTACCGCCGTGGTCTGGGACGTCCTTCAGGACGCCCTCGACCGCCGGGTCAAGGCCGCGGGTCGGGACGCGCTGGACGTCCTCGACACCGGAGGCGGCAGCGGCAACTTCGCGGTGCCCGTCGCCCGCCTCGGGCACCGCGTCACCGTCGTCGACCCCAGCCCGAACGCGCTGTTCGCGCTGGAGCGCCGCGCCGCCGAGGCCGGTGTCGTCGACCGCGTACGGGGCGTCCAGGGCGACGCGCACGGCCTCTTCGACGTGGTCGAGCGCGGCGGCTACGACGCGGTGCTGTGCCACGGCGTCCTGGAATACGTGGACGACCCCGCCGAGGGCGTCCGCACGGTGGTGGCCGCGCTGCGCCCCGAGGGCGTCCTCAGCCTGCTCGCCGCCGGGCTCGGCGGTGCCGTGCTCGCGCGCGCCCTCGCCGGCCACTTCAAGGAGGCCCGGCAGGCCCTCGACGACCCGAACGGCCGCTGGGGCGACGCCGACCCCGTCCCGCACCGTTTCACCGCCGAGCAGCTCGCCGCGTTCGTCGAGGGCGCGGGCCTGGACGTCGGCGCCGTGCACGGGGTGCGGGTCTTCGCCGACCTGGTTCCCGGAGTCCTCGTGGACACCGAGCCCGGCGCCCTGGACGCGCTGCTGAAGCTGGAGGCCGCGGCGGCCGAGCTCCCGGCGTTCCACTCCGTGGCCACGCAGCTTCATGTGCTCGGCGAGACGCGAGGTGCCGGCGAGGCGTGAGTGGCCTCCCGCGCCGGACCCCTGATCAGGGGCTCGACAGCACATGGAGTACGCCACAGGCCCCCCGATCGGGGGCCCGGCGCCGTATGATCGAGGGAGACCGCCCGGCATGACGGGACGGCTCCTGGGGAATGGAAGCCTCAGCGAGTCGGAACGGCCATGGCGGGTTCCGGTTGGCCAATTGGCGTAGAGGGGCGGGTTTCACGGGGGCGATTCCCTGCCTATCCTGAAGGGACCCCCCGGGTCGCCCCGGCGACTGCACGATGAGGAGGACTCCGTGCCGCTCTCGGAGCACGAGCAGCGAATGCTTGAGCAGATGGAGCGAGCGCTGTACGCCGAAGACCCCAAGTTCGCGACAGCGCTCGAAGGAAGCGGCCTGCGCACGTACACCCGGCGACGGGTCTACCAGGCAGTGGCCGGCTTTCTCGTAGGTATCGCGCTCCTCATCGCCGGCATGGTCACGCTGCAGATTTGGGTCAGCGTGGTGGGATTCCTCGTCATGCTGGGCTGCGCGGTACTCGCCGTGACCGGTTGGCGCAAGGCCCCCAAGCCTGGCGAACAGCCCGCCGCAGGCGCTCCGCACGCCCGCAGCCAGGGACGGCAGCGGCGCTCGGTGATGGATCGTATCGAGCAGCGCTGGCAGCGCCGCCGCGACGAGCAACAGGGCGGTCAGTAGCAACACCCGGCCCCGCAGAAGCAGCACACGCGGCGCTCCTCAAGACACGAGTGAGGGGGTGACCACCGAACCGGTGGTCACCCCCTCCTGTATGCCCTGCTGTGCCCGTATGCCCCGCTGTGCTTCTTCGGGCCGCGCTCGCTAGCCCCGCTGTCCGGACGGCTTGCGCGGGGTCGGCCACAGCGCCGCCGCCCGCGTCGTCACCGACGTCCGCCAGGCCGACAGCGCCCACACCACCCGGACGGTCGAGCGCGGGGCGACCAGTGCGCGCAGCCGCGTGGAGCGGCCGGACGTGTCCTGGAACCCGACGACCACCCGCCGGACGTCCTGCGCGAGCCCCGCCGCGAGCTGCGGCCGGGGTGCGTACAGGACCTGCTCCACGGCGTCCGCCACCCGGTGCACCGAGGCGGCCGACGGTGGAGCGAGATGCCCGAGTTCCACGATCCGCGCCGCCGCCCTGCGCGGGGTCAGCGACTCGTCGGGCGAGATCCCGAAGTCCCAGGCGGTATCGGTCAGTTCCTCCCACACCGCCAGCGTGTGGACCGCCGCCTCCGCCTCCGTACGACCGTGCGCTCCCAGCCGTACGGACCGCATCCGGGTCCGCCACAGCATCGGCGAGAACGGGGTCGTCAGCAGCAGGAGCGCGCCCAGGCCCAGCGCCACCATCTGCACGTACCACCAGGGACCGTGCGGGTCACCGCCCGCCGCGATCGCCGGGGCCTGGCTCGCGCAGCCGTCCAGCTTCCGCAGCTGGGCCGTGCAGCTCTCGCTCGCCGAGGGGGCCGCGGAGGGCGCCGTGCTCGTCGAGGTCGAGGGGAGGGCCGGGTCCGGGACGTCGCTGCCGGGGGTGGTCGACTGGGTGTACGACGGCACCGAGCCCCGGTTGGGGGTCGGCTCGAAGCGGGTCCAGCCCACGCCCTCGAAGTACAGCTCGGGCCAGGCGTGCGCGTCCTTCAGGCCCACCGACACCGAGCCGTTCGCCTCCGGGGTGCCCGGCGCGAAGCCCACCGCGACCCGGGCCGGGATGCCCAGGGTGCGGGCCATCGCCGCCATCGCGAAGGAGAAGTGGACGCAGAAACCCTGCTTGTCCTTCAGGAACTTGGCGATCGCGTCGCGGCCGGTGCCGACGTCCACCTGGGTGTCGTACTGGAAGCCGCCGGTCACCGCGAAGTAGTCCTGGAGCTTGACCGCCTGCTCGTAGTGACTGGTCGAACCCGCGGTGACCTTGCGGGCGGTGTCGGCCACGACTGCCGGGAGCGACTTCGGCACCTTCGTGTACTGGTTCCGCAGGGCCGCCGACGGCTCCGGCGCCGTGGCCAGCTGCTCCGCGGTCGGCTGCACGTCGAGGCTGGTGACCTGGTAGGTCACCCCGCGGGTGTTCTGCCCGTGATCGCCGACGACCGTCATGCCCACCGGTTCGTAGCGCCAACTGCCGTCGATGCTCACGCCGCTGGGCGGGTACGGCATCGGCAGCCAGTCCTGGGCGTACCAGTCCGCGGCCGAGATCCGGGTCTTGATCTCCGAGCGCTTGATGTCGGCGCCGAGACCGGTCGGGGTCGGGAACGTGCTCGGCACACCCTGGATGTGCCGCTGGGACGGCTTCCAGGTGGTGCCGTCGAAGTCGTCCAGGGACACGATCCGCAGATACATGTCCGAGATGTCGTTCGTGTTGGTGCGCACGGACAGGACCTGGCGGTTCTCGTCCACGTTCAGGCTGTCGCGCAGCGAGACCAGCGGGTTGACCGCGGAGATCGTGCCGCCGCTTCCGTTGCCCGCGCCCACGCCGGTCCCGGCCGCGTCCAGCAGGCCGCCCGAGATGGTGGGCAGCGGCAGCAGGGCGATGGCCATCGCGACCGCGCCGATCCGCCGCCCGGTGCGGACCGGGGCGAGCGGGCCCGGGGACTCCGAGCCCGGGGTGGTGCGGGGCGCCCCGCCGAAGACGCGGCCCCACTGGGCGAGCCGGTCACGGCCCTCGGCCAGCAGCAGCATCAGATAGCCGGCGGCGGCGAGCAGGAACCACAGCCAGCTGACGCTGCTCTCGGACAGCCCGGCGGCGACCGAGTACAGCGCGAGCAGCGGCAGTCCGGCCGGGGCCGCGCTGCGGAAGGTGACCGCGAGCGTGTCCACCGCGAGGCCGATCACCAGGACGCCGCCGATGAGCATCAGCCGGATGCCGTCGTGCAGCGGTGCCGGGATCGCGTACCGGGAGACGTCGTCGGAGCCCTGCTGCAGCAGGTCGGCGAAGTGCTGGAAGGCCTCGGGGCCCGGGACGAACCCGGCGAGGGCCTGCGCGTGCGCGAAGACCAGGGTCAGCATCAGCAGCGTGACCAGGGCCTGCGCCGCGACCGTCAGCGGCCGGGCCAGCGGCACCCGCCGGGTCGCCGCGCCCACGCCGGTCTGGATCGCCAGCATGAAGGCGGCCTGGACGATCCAGGTCGCCGGGGAGACCAGGGGCAGCATCGCGCAGGACGCCAGCAGTGTGGCGACCCAGGCGCAGATCGCCAGTCGTGCCCGCCCGCTCATGCCCATCCCTCCCCGAGCCCGGTCGCGGTGATGCCGTTCCGCTCCCGGTCGGCCTGTTGCCACAGATCGGTCAGGGACGCGCCGCGCGGCACGCCCACAGCGGTCCAGCCCGCGTCGCGCAGCATCCGCAGCCGCTCCTCGGGCTCGTCCCCGGCACCGGGGACATCGGTCGACTCACGCACCCAGCCGTCGCTGTCCAGCACGAAGGCGAGGGCGCCCCCGCTGCGCTGGCGCATCCGCGCGACCACCGCGGCCTGCTCCTCGTCGAGGTCGCCGAAGAAGGCCACCAGCAGCCCTTCGTTCCCGCCGCGCAGGACGTCGTAGGCCCGGGACAGGCCCGAGCCGTCCGAGTGGTCGATCACCGCGAGGGTGTCCATCATCAGCCCGGCCGCGTCCGCCGACTCCTGGCTCGCGCCCGCGAAGCCGTCGGCGTCCTGGCCGGGCACCGAGTTGCCGGTGTCGCTCAACAGCCGTACGGAGAAGCCCCGTTCCAGCATGTGCACCAGGACGGAGGCGGCGCCGGAGACGGCCCACTCGAAGGCCGAGTCCGGGCCCTGGCCCGCGAAGGCGATGCCCCGGGTGTCGAGCAGGACCGTGCAGCGGGCGCGCTGCGGCTGCTCCTCGCGGCGCACCATCAGCTCGCCGTAGCGCGCGGTGGAGCGCCAGTGCACGCGGCGCAGGTCGTCGCCGTAGCGGTACCCGCGCGGGATCACGTCGTCCTCGCCCGCCAGGGCCAGCGAGCGGTTGCGGCCGTCGCCGTAGCCCTTGGCCTCGCCGCTGAGGCGGACCGGGGGGAGGGCCTCCACGCGCGGGATGACGGTGAGGGTGTCGAAGGTCGAGAAGGAGCGGGTCAGTTCGCACATCCCGAAGGGGTCCGTCAGGCGGAGCTGGAGCGGGCCCAGGGGGTAGCGGCCGCGCAGGTCGGAGCGGACCCGGTAGGACACCTCGCGCCGGCCGCCCGCCTCGACCCGGTCCAGGACGAAGCGGGGGCGCGGGCCGAGCACGTACGGCACCCGGTCCTGGAGCATCAGCAGGCCCGTGGGCAGCCGCGAGACGTTGTCCATCCGCAGGTGGACGCGGGCCTCGCTGCCCGCGGGCACGCGCGCGGGCGAGAGCCGGCGGCTGCCTGCCACCCGGTAGCGGGTGCGGTAGAGCACGGTCGCACAGACCAGGGGCAGCACCGCCAGCAGCAGCCCGACCCGGAGCAGATCGCTCTGCCCCAGGACGTACGCGCAGACCGCGGCGGCGATACCGGCGGCCAGGAAGGAGCGTCCACGGGTCGTCAGCCCGGCCAGGGCCGTACGGACACCGCCCTTCTCGTCCCGGTCGGTCTCCGCCTCCCCGGTGGTCATCACAGCCTCCGGGGCGGCTGCTGCCCGTACGCCCCGAGGCCCAGGCCGCTCTGCGGGGCCGGCGCCGCGGGCACGGGGGTGCGCTGGAGGATCTCCTGGACGACCTGCTCCGCCGTACGACGGTTCAGCTGGGCCTGCGCGGTGGGCAGCAGGCGGTGCGCCAGGACCGCGACCGCGAGCGCCTGGATGTCGTCCGGCAGCGCGTACTCACGGCCGCTCAGGGCGGCGGAGGCCTTCGCCGCGCGCAGCAGGTGCAGCGTCGCGCGCGGGGAGGCGCCGAGTCTGAGGTCGGGGTGGTTGCGCGTGGCGGAGACCAGGTCCACCGCGTACCTGCGCACCGGGTCGGCGACATGGACGCCGCGGACCGCCTCGACCAGCTTGACGATGTCGTGCGCGTGGGCCACGGGCTGGAGGTCGTCCAGCGGGCTCACCCCGCCGTGGATGTCGAGCATCTGCAACTCGGCCTCCGCGCTGGGATAGCCGATGGAGACCCGGGCCATGAAGCGGTCGCGCTGCGCCTCGGGCAGCGGATAGGTGCCCTCCATCTCGACCGGGTTCTGCGTGGCGACCACCATGAAGGGGCTGGGCAGCTCGTAGGTCTGGCCGTCGATGGTGACCTGCCGCTCCTCCATGGACTCCAGGAGCGCGGACTGGGTCTTCGGCGAGGCGCGGTTGATCTCGTCGCCGATCACGATCTGCGCGAAGATCGCGCCCGGTTTGAACTCGAAGTCCCGCTGCTGCTGGTCCCAGATGGACACACCGGTGATGTCCGAGGGCAGCAGGTCGGGCGTGAACTGGATTCGCCGCACCGAACAGTCGATCGACCGCGCCAGCGCCTTGGCCAGCATTGTCTTGCCCACACCCGGAACGTCCTCGATCAGAAGATGTCCCTCGGCGAGCAGCACGGTCAGCGAAAGCCGTACGACCTCGGGCTTGCCCTCGATCACTCCTTCCACCGAACTGCGGACTCGCTCCACAGTGGCGGTCAGATCTGTAAGGCTCGCTCGATCGTCATAGGTCGTCACCCGGCCCTCCTCGGCCCGTTCTTTCCATGGGCCGGCGCACGCACTGCGGACCGGCCCACCCCGAAACACGGACGGCACGCGGGAAAAGTTCCGCGTGACGCCACACCCGCATTCTTGTTGCCGTTACCGGTTCGTGTCACTCGCCTGTGGACAACTGCCTTCGCTTTGTCGGGTCTTACGACCTTTTGGGCGGTCCGAGAGGCGAACTTTTCGAAGTTTCGGGGCGGGCGGGTGCGTCAGGCGGGGTCGATCTCGCGCAGCAGACCCGACTTCACGTCGAAGACGAAGCCGCGCACATCGTCAGTGTGCAGCAGGAACGGCGAGGTGCGCACACGCTGCATGGACTGCCGTACGTCCTGCTCGACGTCCCGGAAGGCCTCCACCGCCCAGGCGGGGCGCTGGCCGACCTCCATCTCCAGGTCGTGCCTGAACTCCTCGGTGAGGGACTCCAGGCCGCAGCCGGTGTGGTGGATGAGAACGACACTGCGGGTGCCGAGCGCCCGCTGGCTGATGGTGAGGGAACGAATCACGTCGTCGGTGACCACACCGCCCGCGTTGCGGATGGTGTGGCAGTCGCCCAGCTCCAGGCCGAGCGCGGCGTGCAGGTCGAGACGGGCGTCCATGCAGGCCACCACGGCCACCTGCAGAACGGGATGGGCGTCCATGCCGGGATCGGTGAAGGCGGCGGCGTACTGCGCGTTGGCCCCGACGAGGCGGTCCGTCACGGTCCCGCCGTCGGTTATGGCGCCTTCGGACTCTGTGGGTACGGATGCGGAGGTCGTCATACCTATGACGGTACTGGTCACCGGCGGTGCGGTCTTGGTGCGGGACGGGAAAAAGAGCGTCATTGCGTCCTCTTGTGAGGTAACCCACACGGGTGGCGGGGGTGCACCCGTCCGGGCGATTCTTCCCGTTTTGAGGCTTCGCAAGCACCCGGGCCCGCGACGCGCAGGCCGGTTGATTGACCGTGAGACAGCGTGGACTAAAGTTGCGCGAAGCGGGAGGCGAGGCTCTCCCTGCTGGACTTTTCCCGGAGACCCCGGCGACCTTCCGGATTCTCCCCCAGCTTGAACGACACGCGCGCGGCGCGTACGTACGGCTCGGCCTCCTCCCGCTCCCGGTCGGCTGACGCCTTCGGCGCCGGCAGGCTTCCCCTTCTGGGGGGTTCCCCAGCAAAGCTGGGGGAGGGCGGGGACCCGGCGGTGCGTAGGGCCCGTGCCGGATCTGAGAGGGCCCCTTGAGCCAGAGTCGACACGTCCCGGTGATGCTCCAGCGGTGCCTGGACATGTTGGCCCCCGCGCTGGAGCGGCCGGGCGCGGTGGTCGTCGACTGCACGCTCGGCCTCGGCGGGCACAGCGAGGCACTGCTGACCCAGTTCCCCGAGGCCCGCCTCGTCGCCCTCGACCGCGACAAGGAGGCCCTGCGCCTCTCCGGTGAGCGCCTCGCCCCCTTCGGCGACCGCGCCACCCTCGTGCACGCGGTCTACGACGAGTTGCCCGACGTACTGGAGCGGCTCGGCCTCGCGCGCGTGGAGGGCGTTCTGTTCGACCTCGGCGTCTCCTCCATGCAGCTCGACGAGGCCGACCGCGGCTTCGCCTACGCCCAGGACGCCCCCCTCGACATGCGCATGGACCAGACGACCGGCATCAGCGCCGCCGAGGTCCTCAACACCTACGCGCCCGGCGAACTCGTCCGCATCCTGCGGGCGTACGGCGAGGAGAAGCAGGCCAAGCGGATCGTCTCCGCGGTCGTCCGCGAGCGCGACAAGGAGCCGTTCAGCAACAGCGCGCGGCTCGTCGAGCTGATCCGCGACTCGCTGCCGCAGGCCGCCAAGCGCACCGGCGGCAACCCGGCCAAGCGCACCTTCCAGGCGCTGCGCATCGAGGTCAACGGCGAACTGTCCGTCCTGGAGAGCGCGATCCCCGCCGCCGTGAAGTCGCTTGCCGTGGGTGGCCGGATCGCCGTCCTGTCGTACCACTCGCTCGAAGACCGCCTGGTCAAGCAGGTGTTCGCGGCCGGCGCCGCCAACACCGCGCCTCCTGGGCTGCCGGTCGTGCCCGAGCGGTACCAGCCCCGGCTCAAGCTCCTGACGCGCGGTGCCGAACTTCCCACCGAGGAAGAGGTCGCCGAGAACCGACGAGCGGCACCCGCGCGGCTGCGGGGGGCTCAGCGCATCAGGGAGGACGTCGTTGATTGAGCGCGGGTTGATTGAGTGCGGGTTGATTGAGCACGGGTTGATTGAGTGCGGGGTGAGGGCGTGGCGTGTGGGTGCGGCGCGCGTGGCGTGCGGGTTTGATATTCCAACTCGGGGGTTTGACATTCCAACTCAGGGGGCGTGAGTGAGTAGGAAACCCGAACTGAGAGGAAGAGCCGCCCGTCTCGCGCGGCTCTTCCCGACCGGGCCCGCACAGGCAGGTGGGATCCAGGCAGCCCGGACCCCGTTCGTCCTCCTTGTCGTCCTCCTCCTGGGCGGCGGCCTGATCGGACTGCTGGTGCTGAACTCCGCGCTCAGCGAAGGGCAGTTCAAGCTGGACGACCTTCAGAAGCAGACGAAGAGCCTCACCGACGAGGAACAGGCCCTCCAGCGGGACGTCGACGCCTACTCCGCCCCCGACGCCCTCCAGCGCCGCGCCCACGAGCTGGGCATGGTGCCCGGCGGAGACCCCGCCTTCCTCGACCCGAACGGCACCGTGAAGGGTGTCCCGGAGCAGGCCGCCGACAAGACCGTGAGCGCACCGGTGGTCCTCGCACCCGAAGCACTCGTCAGCAGGCCGAGCCCGAGCCCGAGCACCAGTTCGAGCCTGAGCCCGGGCCCCGCGGCCGCCGTACCGGCACCGGCCCCTGCGGCCACCCCGGTCGCGACCCGGCCCGCACAGGCCTCCGCAGGACAGACCTCTACAGCACAGACCTCTACAACCCAGACCTCTACAACCCAGACCTCCACAGCACAGTCCTCCACAGCACAGTCCTCCACCCCGACAACCCCCGGCAGGTGACGGAAGTGTCCGACAGGGAACCGCCGCGCCGCCGAGTGCCCGGACCGGCCAGGCCCGAACGGCCAGAAGGGGGCAACGCCCCTCGGCGCCGGCCCGGTCCCGGCGCCCGTCCGGCCCGCCGCCCGGCCTCACCTCCTCCCTCCGCCGCAGCCGGCCGCCCGGCGGGCCCGCGCTCCCTCCGGCTCGGTAG
>NZ_JBXVPZ010000353.1:0-10454 GCF_057961495.1 Streptomyces sp. P5F9
GCCCCCGACAGCTCCCGGGCCCCCGGAACCCGCCGGCTCTATCTCGCCGGGGCGCTCGCCATCACCACGATCGTCGTGTGCGTCACGGCGATCGTCGTGACGGACAAGCAAACTGACGACACGTCACGCACGAAGAAGGCGGACCCGACGGCACCGGCCGGCGCGGACGGCCCCGGCCTGCTCTCGTACGCGTCCCCGTCGAAGCAGAGCACGCCGACGCCCGACGAGCACAAGTCGAACTCGGCCTCGGCGAAGGCGCCCGGCACCACGCCGTCCGCCACCGCGGAACCCAGCTCGAAGCCCGCCGGGAAGTCCCCGTCGCCGTCCAAGTCGACGTCGTCCCACGGGAGTTCATCCGGCTCGTCGGGTGGGTCGGGCTCCTCGTCCTCCACCGCCTGGAAGTCGGTCCGCTCGGTCAACTACCCAGACCGCTACTGGCAGGTGAGCGGCGACTTCGTCAAGCTCAACCCGGCCGGCTCCGCCGCGGCCCGCCGCGCGGCCACCTTCAAACTGGTCAAGGGCCTTGCGAACAGCTCCTGTTACTCCTTCACGACGGCCGACGGCACCTACCTCCGCCACCGCAACTTCATCCTCCGCGCGGAACGCGACGACGGCTCCCCCCTCTTCAAACAGGACGCCACCTTCTGCCCCCGCCCGTCGCCCTACTCCGGCGCGGTGATGCTGGAGTCGGTCAACTACCCGGGCCGCTTCCTCCGCCACGAGGACTTCCAGCTCAGGCTGGACCGCTACCAGGACAGCACGCTGTACCGGTCCGACTCGGCGTTCCGGTTGGTGGCCGGGCTCGACTAGGCGGGCTCGACTAGGCGGACGTGTCACGAAAGGCGATCAGCGAGGCCTTGGGCCGCAGGACGCAGAACTCGTTGCCCTCGGGGTCGGCGAGCACCACCCAGCCCACGGCCTCGCCCTGCCCGATGTCGACCCGCCGCGCGCCCAGCGCGAGGATACGTTCGACCTCGGCCTCCTGGCCCTCCGGGGCGAGGTCGAAGTGCAGTCGGTTCTTGACGGTCTTCGGCTCACTCACCGGCATGAAGCAGATGCCGGTCTCCGCGAACTCCCCTGGCCCGATGACCACTTCACGCGGTTTCTCGGACAGCACCCGCCAGTCCAGCACCCCGCACCAGAAGCGGGCGAGCCCCGGCAGATCGTGCGTGTCGATGACGATGTGATGCAAAGAAACGGCCATACCCCGAAGGTATGGCCGTTTCCGGTGAGTCGGCAGGCTCAGACGTTGAACCCCAACGCCCGAAGCTGGTCCCGTCCGTCGTCCGTGATCTTGTCCGGGCCCCACGGCGGCATCCACACCCAGTTGATGCGGAGTTCGTTGACGAGGCCGTCCGTCGCGGACTTGGCCTGGTCCTCGATGACGTCCGTCAGCGGGCAGGCCGCCGAGGTCAGGGTCATGTCGATGGTGGCGATGTTGGCGTCGTCGATGTGCACGCCGTAGATCAGGCCGAGGTTGACGACGTCGATGCCCAGTTCGGGGTCGACGACATCGAGGAGGGCCTCGCGGACCTCCTCCTCGGAGGCGGGCTTGATCTCCATGGTCTCGGTGTCACTCATGCCATCTTCCTTTCCGCGTCGGAGTCGGCTCCGCCCAGGGCCTGGGCCGTCGCGTCCTTCCACGCCATCCAGCTGAGGAGGGCGCACTTCACCCGTGCCGGGTACTTGGAGACGCCGGCGAACGCGATCGCGTCCTCCAGCACCTCCTCCATCGCGTCGTCGGGCTCGATCCTGCCCTTGGACTGCATCAGCTCCAGGAAGGTCTCCTGGATCTTCTGCGCCTCGGACAGTTCCTTGCCGACGAGGAGGTCGTTCAGTACGGAGGCCGATGCCTGGCTGATGGAGCAGCCCTGGCCCTCGTAGGAGATGTCCGTGATCTGCTCGCCGTCGTACTTCACGCGCAGCGTAATCTCGTCGCCGCACGTCGGGTTGACGTGGTGCACCTCGGCGTCGCCATCCCGCAAGCCCCGGCCGTGCGGGTGCTTGTAGTGGTCCAGGATGACTTCCTGGTACATCGAATCCAGCTTCACGATTCCAGCCAGCCCCTCAGCCGAAGAAGTTCCGTACGTGCTCCAGACCGTCGACCAGTGCGTCGATCTCGGCCGGCGTGGAGTACAGATAGAACGACGCTCGCGTGGTCGCAGGAATTCCGTAGCGCAGGCAGACGGGGCGGGCGCAGTGGTGGCCGACCCGGACCGCGATGCCTTCCTCGTCCAGCACCTGGCCCACGTCGTGCGGGTGGATGTCACCCAGCGTGAACGAGATCGCCGCGCCCCGGTCCTCGGCCGTGGTGGGGCCGATGATCTTCAGGTCGGGGACGTCCAGCAGGCGCTTCACCGCGTACTCGGTCAGCGCGTGCTCATGGGCGAGGATCTTGTCCATGCCGATCGCCGACAAGTAGTCGATCGCCGCGCCCAGACCGACCGCCTGCGCGATCGGCGGGGTGCCCGCCTCGAACTTGTGCGGGGCGGGAGCGTATGTCGACGAGTGCATCGACACGGTCTCGATCATCTCGCCGCCACCCAGGAACGGGGGGAGGTCTTCGAGCAGCTCCTGGCGGCCCCAGAGGACGCCGATGCCCGTCGGGCCGCACATCTTGTGGCCGGTGAAGGCCACGAAGTCGGCCTGGAGGGCCTGCACGTCCAGCGGCATGTGCGGCGCGGCCTGCGAGGCGTCGATCAGGACCAGGGCCCCGACCTCCTGCGCGCGGCGCACGATCTTCTCGACAGGGTTGACCGTGCCGAGGATGTTCGACACCAGGACGAAGGAGACGATCTTCGTCTTCTCCGTGATGATCTCGTCGATGTTGGAGAGGTCCAGGCGGCCGTCGTCGGTGAGGCCGAACCACTTCAGCTTCGCGCCCGTGCGCTGCGAGAGCAGCTGCCACGGCACGATGTTGGAGTGGTGCTCCATCTCCGTGATGACGATCTCGGTCTCGTGGTCCACGCGGTAGGGCTCGTCGGCCCAACCCAGCATGTTCGCAACGAGGTTGAGCGACTCGGAGGCGTTCTTGGTGAAGATCACCTCGTCGCGGCTGGGCGCGTTGATGAACGTCGCGACCTTGTCGCGCGCGCCCTCGTACAGCGCCGTGGCCTCCTCGGCGAGCACATGCACACCGCGGTGGACGTTGGCGTTGTAGCGCTCGTAGTACTCGTTCAGGGCGTCGAGCACCTGGCGCGGCTTCTGCGAGGTCGCCGCGTTGTCCAGGTACACGAGCTTCTTACCGTCGTGAACCGTGCGGTCCAGGATGGGGAAGTCCTTGCGGAGCGCCTCGGTGTCGAGGAGGCCCGGCAACTGTGTCACGCGGATACGCCACCCTTCGTGGTGTAGGCCTCGTAGCCCTCGTTCTCCAGCTTGTCGGCGAGTTCGGCGCCGCCGGACTCGACGATTCGGCCGCCGGAGAAGACGTGCACGAAGTCGGGCTTGATGTAGCGCAGGATGCGCGTGTAGTGCGTGATCAGCAGGGTGCCGACCTCGCCGGTCTCGCGGACGCGGTTGACGCCCTCGGAGACGACGCGCAGGGCGTCGACGTCCAGGCCGGAGTCGGTCTCGTCGAGGATCGCGATCTTCGGCTTGAGCAGCTCCAGCTGAAGGATCTCGTGGCGCTTCTTCTCACCGCCGGAGAAGCCCTCGTTGACGTTGCGCTCGGCGAAGGCCGGGTCCATGGAGAGGCGCTCCATGGTCTCCTTGACCTCCTTCACCCACGTACGCAGCTTGGGGGCCTCGCCGCGGACGGCGGTGGCGGACGTACGGAGGAAGTTGGAGACCGACACACCGGGGACCTCGACCGGGTACTGCATCGCGAGGAACAGGCCGGCGCGGGCGCGCTCGTCGACGGACATCTCCAGGACGTCCTCGCCGTCGAGGGTGACGGTGCCGCCGGTGATCGTGTACTTCGGGTGGCCCGCGAGCGAGTAGGCGAGGGTCGACTTGCCGGAGCCGTTCGGGCCCATGATGGCGTGGGTCTCGCCCTGCTTCACGGTGAGGTCGACGCCCTTGAGGATCTCCTTCGTGGCGTTGTCGGCCTCGACGGTGACGTGCAGGTCGTGGATTTCAAGCGTTGCCATGGGTTCCTCAGGACTCCTGGGTGAGGGAGACGAGCACGTCGTCCCCTTCGATCTGTACGGGGTAAACGGGTACGGGGCGGGTGGCGGGAAGGCCGGACGGCTTGCCGGTGCGCAGGTCGAACGCGGAGCCGTGCAGCCAGCACTCGATCTGGCAGTCCTCCACCTCGCCCTCGGAGAGCGAGACGTTCGCGTGCGAGCAGATGTCGTTGATCGCGAACACCTCCCCCCCGGTCTTCACGACCGAGACCGGCGTGCCGTCGAGTTCCACCCGCTTCGGGGTGTCCTCCTCCAGCTCGCTCAGCCCGCAGGCGCGCAGGAAGGCCGACATCAGACCGACGCCTCCAGCTCCGCGTCGATCTTCTCCAGCAGCCGCTCCTGGATGTCGGCGACACCGATCTGCTGGACCAGTTCGGCGAAGAAGCCGCGGACGACGAGACGACGGGCCTCGTCGGCCGGGATGCCGCGGGCCATCAGGTAGAAGAGCTGCTCGTCGTCGAAACGGCCGGTAGCACTCGCGTGGCCGGCGCCGACGATCTCGCCGGTCTCGATCTCCAGGTTCGGCACGGAGTCGACCCGGGCGCCGTCGGTCAGCACGAGGTTGCGGTTCATCTCGTACGTGTCGGTGCCCTCGGCCTTGGCCTCGATGAGCACGTCGCCGATCCACACCGCGTGGGCGCCCTCGCCCTGGAGCGCGCCCTTGTAGGCGACGTTCGACTTGCAGTGCGGGGTGTTGTGGTCGACCAGGAGACGGTGCTCCTGGTGCTGGCCGGCGTCCGTGAAGTACAGGCCGAACAGCTCGGCCTCGCCGCCGGGTCCGGCGTAGGCCACGCGCGGGTGCAGTCGTACGAGGTCGCCGCCGAAGGTGACGACGAACGACTTGAACGTGGCGTCCCGGCCGATCAGGGCGTTGTGCTGGCCGACGTGTACGGCCTTGTCGTCCCAGTCCTGGACGGAGACGACGGTCAGCTTGGCGCCGTCGCCGAGGATGTAGTCGACGTTGGCGGCGAGGACCGCGTCACCGGTGTGGTCGATGACGACGACGGCCTCGGCGAAGGCTCCCAGCTCGACGACCTGGTGGCCGTAGGCGACCCCGCCCTCGCCGTGCACGACGATGCGGATCGGCTCGGTCAGGACCGTCTCCTTGGGGACGGTCACGACCGAGGCCTTCTCGAAGGACGAGTAGGCCTGCGCGGCCACGCGGTCCACCGGGGTGCCGGCCTTGCCGAGCCGCGCGTCGTCACGGCCGACGGTCTCCACGGTGACCCCCTCGGGGGCCCCGATGGCGACCTTCACACCGTCGCCGGTGGCGACCGCGGTGCCGTCGTGCAGCCCGCGCAGGCGTTCCAGCGGGGTGAACCGCCACTCCTCCTCGCGGCCGTGGGGGACCGGGAAGTCCGCCACGTCGAAGGACGGGGGCGCGCTCATGCGCGTGGCGACGGTCGACTCGGCGGCAACGGCCACCGCGCCGGCGGTGGTGGACCCCACCGGAATACTCTGAGCCTCAGCCATGGCTGTCGGTCTGCTCTCTTTCCTGCGTCAGAATTCGCTTGCTGCTTACAGAGGACCGGTCTTAACCGACCGAGCCTTCCATCTGCAGTTCGATCAGCCGGTTGAGTTCGAGCGCGTACTCCATCGGCAGCTCCTTGGCGATCGGCTCGACGAAGCCGCGCACGATCATCGCCATCGCCTCGAACTCGGTCAGACCGCGGCTCATCAGGTAGAAGAGCTGGTCCTCGGAGACCTTGGAGACGGTCGCCTCGTGGCCCATGGACACGTCGTCCTCGCGGACGTCCACGTACGGGTACGTGTCCGAGCGGGAGATCGTGTCGACGAGCAGCGCGTCGCACAGCACGTTCGACTTGGAGCCGTGGGCGCCCTCGCCGATCTCGACGAGACCGCGGTAGGACGTACGACCGCCGCCGCGCGCCACCGACTTGGAGACGATGTTGGACGACGTGTTCGGCGCCATGTGGACCATCTTGGAGCCGGCGTCCTGGTGCTGGCCCTCGCCCGCGAAGGCGATGGAGAGGGTCTCGCCCTTGGCGTGCTCGCCCATCAGGTAGACGGCCGGGTACTTCATCGTCACCTTGGAGCCGATGTTGCCGTCGATCCACTCCATGGTCGCGCCCTCGTAGGCGACGGCGCGCTTGGTGACCAGGTTGTAGACGTTGTTCGACCAGTTCTGGATGGTCGTGTAACGGCAGCGGGCGTTCTTCTTGACGATGATCTCGACGACCGCGGAGTGCAGCGAGTCCGACTTGTAGATCGGGGCCGTGCAACCCTCGACGTAGTGCACGTAGGCACCCTCGTCGACGATGATCAGGGTCCGCTCGAACTGGCCCATGTTCTCCGTGTTGATCCGGAAGTACGCCTGCAGGGGGATCTCGACCTGCACGCCCTTCGGCACGTAGATGAAGGAACCGCCGGACCAGACCGCGCTGTTCAGCGACGCGAACTTGTTGTCGCCGACCGGGATGACGGTGCCGAAGTACTCCTTGAAGAGCTCCGGGTGCTCCTTCAGCGCGGTGTCGGTGTCGAGGAAGATGACGCCCTGCTCCTCCAGGTCCTCACGGATCTGGTGGTAGACGACCTCGGACTCGTACTGCGCGGCGACACCGGCGACGAGGCGCTGCTTCTCCGCCTCGGGGATGCCGAGCTTGTCGTACGTGTTCTTGATGTCCTCGGGCAGGTCCTCCCAGGACTCCGCCTGCTTCTCCGTGGAGCGCACGAAGTACTTGATGTTGTCGAAGTCGATGCCGGAGAGGTCGGAGCCCCAGTTCGGCATGGGCTTCTTCTCGAACAGGCGCAGGCCCTTGAGGCGGAGCTTGGTCATCCACTCCGGCTCGTTCTTCTTGCCGGAGATGTCCCGGACGACGTCCTCGTTGATGCCGCGCTTCGCGGAGGCACCGGCCACGTCGGAGTCGGCCCAGCCGTATTCGTAGGTACCCAGACCCTCAAGCTCGGGGTGGGCGGTCTCCTCGATGGGGAGCGTCATGCGGGGTTCCTCCCGGCGGTACGTGCAGATGCGTGCGGTGGATCGGAAACGGTCTTGGAATTCTTCGGGATAAACGTGGTGCACACGCCGTCGCCGTGGGCGATGGTGGCCAGTCGCTGGACATGGGTGCCGAGCAGTTGGGAGAAGATCTCGGTCTCCGCCTCGCACAGTTGCGGGAACTGCTCGGCGACATGGGCGACGGGGCAGTGGTGCTGGCAGAGCTGCTCACCGACCGGTGCGCTACGCGCCGTAGCAGCGTACCCGTCCGCGCTCAGGGCCTTGGCCAGGGCTTCCGCGCGGTTCTCGGGGGCGGCGGCCTCGACGACCTTGCGGTAGGCGACGGCCTGGGCGGCCATGCGGTCACGGGCGAAGGCCACGACCGCCTCGTCCCCGCCCTCGCGCGCCGCGATCCAGCGCAGCGCGTCCGCGGCGAGCTTGTCGTAGGACTGGTCGAAAGCGTCGCGACCGCAGTCGGTCAGGGCGAACACCTTCGCGGGCCGACCGCGCGTGCGCGCTCCGTAGACCCGCTGCTCACGTGCTTCCACGACGTCGTCGGCGACGAGTGCGTCGAGATGACGGCGTACGGCGGCCTGGGTCAGCCCCAGCCGGCCGGCGAGGTCGGCCACGGTCGACGGGCCGTGGTCCAGGATGGAGCGCGCGACACGGTTGCGGGTGGACCGCTCACCGGTCGCGAGTTCCTCCTGCGGAGCCTCGCCAACGTTTTTCACAACGCCATTGTTGCGTAATTCCTCAGAGGCAGGCAACCCGCGTCCGGCGGATGGACGGTGCGCTGCATCACTTAGGCATACCTAATCCGACCTGCGAAAACGATCTTTGATCGATCAATCCACTGGCGCCACGGACCCCCATCGAGGACACTCCACGACCATGCCCACACCCCCTCCCACCGGCCCACTTGTCACCCGGGACACAGTCGCCGCACAACTGCGCGAGCTGGGCGTCCGCCCCGGCGAAATCCTCCTCGCACACACCTCCCTCAGCTCCCTCGGATGGGTCTGCGGAGGCGCCGTGTCGCTCGTCCAGGGACTCCTCGACGCCCTCGGTCCGGACGGCACCCTGGTCGTCCCCACCCAGACCGGCGACCTCTCGGACCCGGCCCACTGGGGAAACCCGCCGGTCCCGCGCGAGTGGTGGGACACCATCCGCACCTCCATGCCGTCCTACGACCCTCTCGTCACGCCCTCGCGAGGCGTCGGGGTCGTCCCGGAGACCGTCCGCACCTGGCCCGGCGCCGAGCGCTCCGCGCACCCGCAGACGTCCTTCGCGGCGCTCGGCCCGCGCGCGGGCGAGATAGCCGCCGGCCACGCGACCGACTGCCGGCTCGGCGAGCGCAGCCCGCTGGCCCGCCTGGAGGCCCTCCACGCGCGCGTGCTGCTGCTCGGCGCGGGCTACGACGCCTGCACGAGCTTCCATCTCGCCGAGTACCGCGTCCCGTCCCCGCTGGTCCAGGTCGGCCGCCCCGGACCGGACGGCTGGGAGACGGTGACCGAGGTGTCGATCACCTCCGACCGCTTCGACGAACTGGGCCACGACTTCGAACGGGACCGTCCGGTCCTCCGGGGGAAGGTGGGCGCGGCCGAGGCACGCCTGTTCCCGGTGGCGGACGCCGTGGCGTACGCGGAACGGTGGCTGCCGCTGCACCGCCCCCGTGAGGAGGAGGTCCCGTCCGGGGGAGATCCCGCACCCGCCCGCCTGAGGCGCGGGCCGCGTACCTAGACTCGGGCCCATGCGAAGTGAGCCCGTGCTCCAGGTCCAGGCCCTGGTGAAGCGGTACGGCACGAAGACCGCGGTGAACGGCCTCGACCTGGTGGCCGATACGGGTGTCACCGCGGTGCTCGGTCCCAACGGGGCGGGCAAGACGACCACGGTCGAGACCTGCGAGGGGTACCGGAGGCCGGACGCCGGCACGGTGCGCGTCCTGGGCCTCGACCCGGTCCGTGAGTCCGCCGCGCTGCGTCCCAGAATCGGCGTGATGCTCCAGTCCGGTGGCGTCTACTCGGGCGCCCGCGCCGACGAGATGCTCCGCCACATCGCCAAGCTGCACGCGCACCCGCTGGACGTGGACGCGCTCATCGAGCGACTGGGGCTCGGCAGTTGCGGCCGCACGACGTACCGCCGTCTGTCCGGGGGCCAGCAACAACGCCTCGCGCTCGCGATGGCCGTCGTAGGCCGCCCGGAACTGGTCTTCCTGGACGAGCCGACGGCGGGTCTGGACCCGCAGGCCCGCCGTGCGACCTGGGACCTGGTCCGGGACCTGCGCACGGACGGTGTCTCCGTCATTCTCACGACCCACCACATGGACGAGGCCGAGCAGTTGGCCGACGACGTGGCGATCATCGACGCGGGGAAGGTCATCGCGCAGGGTTCCCCCGAGGACCTGTGCCGCGGCGGCGCCGAGAACACCCTCCGCTTCATCGGCCGCCCCGGCCTCGACGTCGGCTCCCTCCTGAAGGCCCTCCCGGCCGACTCCACGGCCGCCGAACTGACCCCGGGCTCCTACCGCGTCGGCGGCAAGGTCGACCCGCAACTGCTCGCCACGGTCACCTCCTGGTGTGCGCAGCACGGGGTGATGCCGGAGAAGATCTCGGTCGAACGGCACACCCTGGAGGACGTTTTCTTGGAGCTGACCGGCAAGGAGCTGCGCTCATGACCACGACTGTCCCGGGGACGTACACCCCGCAGCCCGGGGCGGCCCCGCTCCCCCGCATGATCGCGGCACAGGCGGCCATCGAAACGAAGATGCTCCTACGGAACGGCGAGCAGCTCCTCCTCACGGTGGTCATCCCGACCCTCCTCCTGGTCCTGTTCAGCTCGGTGGACATCGTCGACACCGGCAAGGGCAAGTCCGTCGACTTCCTCACCCCCGGCATCCTCGCCCTGGCCGTGATGTCGACGGCGTTCACCGGCCAGGCCATCGCCACGGGCTTCGAGCGCCGCTACGGCGTCCTGAAGCGCCTCGCATCCTCTCCGCTGCCTCGCTGGGGCCTGATGACCGCGAAGACGGCGTCGGTGCTCGTCACGGAGATCCTCCAGATCATCCTGCTGACGGCGATCGCCTTCGCGCTCGGCTGGTCCCCGCACGGCAACCCGTTCGCGGTGTTCCTGCTCCTGATCCTCGGCACGGCGGCCTTCTCCGGCCTCGGCCTGCTGATGGCGGGCACCCTGAAGGCGGAGGCCACGCTGGCCGCCGCGAACCTGGTGTTCCTGCTGCTGCTCGTCGGCGGCGGGGTCATCGTCCCGATGGACAAGTACCCGCCCGGCGTCCAGGACGTACTCGGCCTGCTGCCGATCTCGGCACTCTCGGACGGCCTGCGGGACGTGCTCCAGCACGGGGCCGGGATGCCGTGGGC
>NZ_JBXVPZ010000354.1:0-10424 GCF_057961495.1 Streptomyces sp. P5F9
CCCCCGTCCTCACCCCGGCCCAGGCCCAGGCCGCGCTGATCACGGACGCGGACCTGGGCGCCCCCTGGACCCCGACCCAGGGCACGGCGACCTGGCGGGACACCCTGCTCAAGGCGAAGACGGCCGCACCCGACTGCCAACGCCTCCTGGACGCCCTCTACGCCGACGAACTCCTGGGCACCCCCGCCACCACCCAGGCGGTGACCACCCTCGACGACACCGACGACGAGGCCCAACTCCGTTACCAGGTAGCCGCGTTCGCCCCGGCGGACGTGAACCGCACCCTGGACTGGCTCCGGTCCCTCCCCCAGAAGTGCGCGAACTTCACGGCGACAACGACCCGCTCCGGCACCCAGACCGTCCAGGTCACCGAGGCCGCCCTCCCGAACGTCGGCGACGCCCGCGAGGGCCTCCACCTCACCCTCACCGGCACCACCCCCGAGGGCGACCAGTCCACCCTCACCCTCGACACCGCCGCCGTCCGCATCGGCGACGACACCATCACCTTCACGAACGGCGGCCTGGGAAACGTACCGGCGGACGCGATGCAGCAGGCGCTCCAGACCGGCGCACAACGACTCACGGATGTGCAGAAGCAGGGGCGGGTGCAGATCTAGGCGTCCACAGGTCGCCGGGCCCGCGCCGCACGCCCGTCCAGGTGCACCACCACACTCGCGTGGAAACGGTCCACGGATTCGTCGACGCTGCGGATGAAGCCCGATTCGGCGGTGCCCCGGGTGTTGCCCATGCCCCTGAAGAGGGAGAGCCGGAAGCCGGTGATCTGGGCTCCGTTCTTGGGGAGGATGTCGGCCGGTTCCGGACGCAGGCGTTCCAGCGTGCCGCGCGGCCCGCCCGTCTGCCCCTCCAACAGGGTCTCGACGTGCAGGTCGGCCGGTGCCTCGGCGAGCCGGCGGACCAGCCGCTTGGCCCAGGTGAGGGGGTAGCCCTGGTCGGGTGCGGCGATCCCGATGGACGTGCGCAGCTTGCCGGTGCGCAGGTCGGCGCAGAGGGCGAGGACGCCGGGCGTGCCCTCGATACGGAGTTCGGCGTCGAGCCGGCCGTCCACACAGAGCCGGTCGGCCAACGCTGCTCGTCGCGATGCCGGGTCGGTACCGCGCTTGGCGCGCTGCACCGGCAGCACCTTCTCGCCGAGCTCGCCGCCGAGCCGTAGACACACCTGCCGGACGAGCCGTTCCCAGCTCTCCACGACCTCCATCGCCCGCGCGTCGCCCTGGCACAGGGTGTCGGTGTCGATGGCGTTGCGTACGGGCACCCAGGAGCGGCCCATGTTCTGGAAGCCGTGACAGCCGGAGTTCTCGTGCTGGAGGTAGTGCAGCAGTTCCTGGAGCAGCCAGGCGTGCGCCGCGTTGCCGACGCCCTCGTGCCGGATCAACAGCTGTGCCTGGTGGGCGACTTCGGCCCAGGACAGATGCCAGAGCGCCACCTTGTGCTTGCGTCGCCCGTCGAGCTTGACCTCCACCAGCGGGCTGCCCTCCAGCTCCACGTCGTTGGAGAGCGTGATGACGGCCTCGTATCCGCGCCGGGCGGCTATGTCGGCGTAGGCCTGCACCTGGTCCGGCTTGAGCGGGTTGCCGTTCGTCTTCGTCTCGACGAGCGCGGTCCACAGCTTGCCCGCGCGCTCGACCCGGATCACCCCGTCGGGCCGCCGGGGCGACTCACCGTTGGGCAGCGTGACCTCGGTGAACGTCTCCATCCGCCCGACCGGCGCCCCGAACGCGGCCGTCAACCGCCGCCCGAACTCCGGCACTTGGGCCATCACGGACAGCAGCACGGAGGTCGCCCGGGTCTCCCGCTCGTGGTCGCTCTTGAGCGCGGACGCCGGGAAGAGCCGGGCAGCCCGCCAGGAGTCGTTCTCGGCGAGCGACTTCTTGGCCACCTTCGGCAGGGTGACCTTCTTCTTGGCGGTACGAGGACGGGCGGGACGCGGAGCTGCCTCGGCCCCGCTCCCCGCCTCGGGTACCGACTCGACCGAGGGGCTCGACGGCTGCGCGGGAATCACGGAGACGGCCTCCGGCGCACGGACCGGGGTTCCGGAGTCCGGCTCGGCGGTTTCGGAGTCCGGCTCGGCGTCGGAATCGGAAGCGCCCTCCACGTCTGCGTCCGTGCCCGCGTCGTCGTCGATGTCGACGCCGAAGTCCGTTGCCACGCCCGCCAGTCCGGACTCGTAGCCCTGTCCGATCGCCCGGAACTTCCAGTCCCCGCCCCGCCGGTAGAACTCGCCGAAGAGGAGCGCGCTGACCTCGCCGGGATCGTCGATCGAGAAACGCAGCAGGCTCTCACCGGAGCCGTCGGCCAACGTCAGGCGCAGATCCTGCAGTTCGGAGAAACGGGCGCTCTCATAACGGCTCGCCGCTACAACGATCTGATCGACTCCGGCCGGAATAGCGGTCAGATCGAACGTGATCCGGTCCTCGCTGCCGTCCGCCGTCGGCGCCTTGCCGAGCAGCTGGACGCTTCCGTCTGCGGCGACGGGGTTGTTGTAGAAGTAGAAGTCCCCGTCGCTGCGCACTTTTCCGTCCGCGGTGAGCAGCAGTACGGAGACGTCCGCGTCGCCCTCTCCCGTCGGACTGCCCCAGCTCAGGCTCATCATCACCGAGCCGACGTCCTCGCTCAGCGACGCCAGTCCGACGTTCCCACCCTTGACCATCTCGTGCATGAGGCCCCCCAGATGCACGGCCGCGCAGCACTTCCGGCGGCCCCTGTTTCGTAGCGATGTGTGACGCGCTCCACACCCAGCGCATCAGAGGCACCTTAACGCGCAGGAATCACCCGAATCTCCAGAATGCGTCAACGCTTGTCATACGGGTCGGCCGGTTCTTTCACCTGTTTTACGGCTGTCGCCTTGAGGATCGGCGGCCACGCCCCGTCCGTCCCGAGCTTGCCCTTCGGGATCCACGTACCCGTGGCCGTGACCCAACTGTCCGTCTGCGGGGCCCCGTCGGCCTCGTCGCCCCGGATCTCGACCTTGCTGATCGTCGCGTCGGCCGCGCAGCAGGTGACCAGGAGGCGGGTGAGGTACCAGGTGCCGTTGGAGCCGTGGGTGACGAAGCCGGTCATGCGGAGGGTGCGGCCCTTGAGGGAGCGGCCGGTGTCGTAGATCGCGCGGGAGCTGTACTGGGCGACCGAGATGTCCAGCACCTTTCCGGCGGGGAGGGCGGGGAAGGCGCCCACGCCCTGCGCCGCACGCTGTGCCTCCTCGCGTGACGCGCTGTATGAGCCCAGTGCGGGAGGCGGGAAGAGCAGGAGCGCCAGGGCGGGGAGCGTCAGCAGCCAGGCGATACGAGGGCCGCCGTGCGCGTGCGAGTGCGAGGGCGAGTGGCCGTGCTCGTCTTCCTCCTGCTCCTCCGGGGTCTCCTCCTCGTGCTCCCTGTGCCGCATCCCCCTCACCGCCGCGGCCAGACCCAGCAGGATCAGCAGCGCCCCCGACACGACCAGGTAGGGCCTCAACGCCGCCTGCACGTACCGCAGATACAGCACGCTGAAGAGGGAGATCCGCAGTACCGCCCCGCCCATCAGCAACAGCAGGACCGCCGAGCCGTAGCGCCTCACAACAACCACCAACCCACCAGCGTGCTGCCGGCCACCGCCACCAGCCACGTCGTCGAAGAGAAGCGGAAGGCGAAGGCGCGGCCGAACGTGCCTGCCTGGAGGGCGATCAGTTTCAGGTCGACCATCGGGCCCACCACCATGAACGCCAGCTTCGCCGCCGGCGAGAAGCCGCTCAGCGAAGCCGCGACGAACGCGTCCGCCTCGCTGCACACGCACAGCACGACCGCCAGCAGCGCCAGCAGGAGGAGCGACAGCCAGGACGAACCCGTGAAGATGTCCAGGATCGAGCGCGGTACGGCGATGTTGAAGGTGGCCGCCGCTGCCGCACCCAGGACCAGGAAGCCGCCCGCGTGCAGGAAGTCGTGCTGAAGGCCTGCTGCGAAGGCCTGCACGCCCGTTGGCGAAGAGGCTGCCGTCTGCTTGCGCTTCGGGAGGCGTAGCCACTCCTCCTTGCCGAATCTCGCCCAGAGCCAGCCCATCACCACCGCCGTGGTGAGGGAGGCGATCAGGCGGGCCAGCACCATCTTCGGCTGACCTGGGAACGCGATCGACGTGGCCACCAGGACGACCGGGTTGATCGCCGGGGCCGAGAGGAGGAACGCCAGCGCCGCCGCTGGAGCGACCCCCCGCCGCATCAGGCTGCTCGCCACCGGTACCGACGCGCACTCACAGCCGGGGAGGACCACCCCCGCCGCGCCCGCGATCGGGACCGCGAGGGCCTGGTTGCGGGGGAGGAGGCGAGTGAACACCTTCTCCGGTACGAACGCTCCGATCGCCGCCGACACCACCGTGCCCAGCAGCAGGAAGGGGACGCCCTGGACGGCGACCGCCGTGAAGACCGTCCACCAGGCCGCCACCGCGGGGGTGTAGAGGTCGATCGCGACCATCGGGCCGAGGACGGAGACGACCGTCGCGATGGCTATGAGCGCCGCGCCGCCCAGGACCGCGTAGACCATGGCGCGTACGGCCAGGCGCAGGCCGTCGACCACGGTCCGTTCGTTCTGCACGCGCACGCGCCTGTCTCATCCCGTTTCGCACCACTACCGCTACGACTCGTCCGTCGCACGGTAGTCGTCGGCGCTGTGCGGTATCCGCGATTAGTCAAAGAGGAGGCTGTGCGGGGGCCGGGCCCAGGGTCGTCGTGCCGGGGGCGGTGCGGTGGCCGAGGCCGGTGCGGTACGCGTCGAGGGCCGCCTCGACCCGGCCGGTGCGGCGGAGCAGGTCGCCGAGCATGCGGCACAGGTCGGCCAGGTCGCCGGCGGCGCCCGCGCGTTCCAGCAGGCTGAGGGCGCGGACGTAGTGCTCCTCGGCCACGTCCGTCTCGCGGGCGTCCTCGGCGATGATGCCGAGGAGGCGGTGCGCGGCGGCGGAGTGCAGGGCGCCGCGTTCGGAGCTGAGGTCGCTGAGGACGTCGTGGAGGAGGGCGGCGGCCTCGTCGGACTTGCCGCGTTTGTGGAGTACGTCGGCCAGTTCGACGGCGACCTGACTGCTGTACAGCGCCGCGCGCTTCGCCGTCAGCATGGCCAGCGCCTGTCTCAACTCGACCTCGGCGCGCTCCAGTTCGCCGTCCTGGGCGTAGACGTAGCCGCGCATCCAGTGGCAGTTGGCGAGTTCGGTACGGAACTGGAGCTGCCGGTACAGATCGGCGGCCTTGGCCAGGGAGGCGTCCGCCTCGGCGACCTTGCCCTCCGCTATCAGCGTCCGCGCCACCGAGCGGTGCATGCGCGCGAGCAGCGCCGGGTCCGCCACCTGCGGCGCGAGCGCGAGCGCCAACTCCGCTGCCTGGGCCGCCCTCGCGTGCGCGCCCATGTCCATGTACGGCCCTATCGCGCTCGCGTAGAGCAGCAGCAGGGCATCCGGGTCGTGCAGGCCGCCCCGGTTCAGCTCGTCGAGGGTGGACTCCAACAGGTAGACGGCGTAACGGAGTTCACCGGTGAGGTAGTGCGCCACCGCACGGCCCCGGATGGCCGGGACGCGGGACGGGAGTGGCTCCTCGGCCAGTCGGTGCTCGGCGCGCTCGAAGTACAGGCGGGCGGCGGTCAGGTCGCCGGTGTCGAGGCCGCATTCGCCCAGCCCCAGCAGCGCCACCGCCTCCTCGTCCGCGAGCCCGAGGGTCTCCGCCTCCGCGAGGAGATCGGTGTACTGCTCGGTGGCCTCCTCCGACTCCCCTGTGGCCAGGGTGCGTTGGGCCTCGGTCAGGCGCAGGCGGAGTTCGGTGGCGAGGTGGGCGGGGCGGCCGGTGGCCAACTCCTCGTAGGCGACACCGAGTCGCTCGGCGAGGTGGCGCAAGGCGTCGTCGGAGGGACGGACCCGCCCGGCCTCAAGCGTGGAGATGTACGCGGGCGTGTAAGCGGGCTCGGCCAACTGCCGCTGAGTGAGCCCGCGTTCGTGCCGCAACTGCTGGACCCTGCGCCCGATGACTTCCGGGTCGTCCCGTCTCACCATGCATTAATCATGCCAGTAAGCCGAGTTACAGACTGGCGAGTAACTCAGTTACGTGACTCCTCCCCCTCGTGAACAAGGGGGCTTCTCGCTAGGCCGGGTTGGCGTTGCGACGGACCAGCCCGGCCCGTAGAACGTTGATGGCTCCTACTGTGTCGGCGTGCGCGGTGTGGCCGCACGAGATGCAGTGGAACTTTTCCTGAGTGGGCCGGTTCTCCTTCGCGGTGTGCCCGCATTCGGGGCACTGGCGGGAGGTGTTGCGGGGGTTAACGGCGATCACTTCCCGTCCGGCGCTTTCAGCCTTGGCGTGAAGGATCGTCAGGAACACCCCCCAACCGGCATCGGCGATCGACTTGTTGAGCCCGGCCTTCGCCGCAGCCCCGTTCGGCAGGAACACGCCTGCCTGGTCGAGGTCGGGCTTCGGCGCGGGTGACCTGCTCATGTTGCGGATCTTGAGATCTTCGTGCGCGATGAAGTCATGCGCGCGTACCAGGCCCAGCGCGGTCTTGTGCGCGTGGTCGAGCCGCTGACGCCGGACCTTGCCGTGCAGCTGGGCGACCTTGTCCACGGCGCGCTGGTGGTTGGCGGTGCGGTCCTTGGCCTTGCAGCGCGGGAAGCGGGAAAGGGCCTGCTGCGCAGCTTGGAGCTTCGCGGCAGCCTGACGCCCGTGGCGCGGGTTTGGCACGAAGCGGCCGCCTGAGTCGGCGAGGAAGTTGACGATGCCCAGGTCGATCCCGGCCACGGAACCGGTCACCGGCAGCGGCTCGGGCTGCTCCTGCTCGGCGGTCAGCACGACGAACCAATTACGGCCCTCGCGCTTCACCGAGACGGTCTTGACCCGGCCGGCCACGGCGCGGTGCTGGTTGACCTTCACATGTCCGACGCCCTGGAGACGGACCCGGGTGACGGGGTCGTGCGGGGTGGAGTCCCAGCGGCAGCCGTCGCCGTCCTTGGGGAAGTCCACCGTGTCGAACCAGTTCATCCCGCGAAAACGCGGATAGCCGGGAGTGTCACCGGACTTGACCCGGCGGAAGAACGCCGCGAACGCCTTGTCCAGACGGCGCAGGGTCGCCTGCTGCGAACTGAACGACCAGCGGCCCTGACACTCCGGGTCGAACGACCGGATCTCCTTCAACTGCGCCGACTGCATGCCGTACTTGACGCTGGTCTTCGACGGATGCCGATAGGCGTCACGACGTTCCTGCAACGCCCCGTTGTAGAGGGAGCAGTGATCCCGCAGCATCTCGACCAGCGCCTGCGACTGGCGGACGGTGGGCCGCAGGAGGAACTTGTACGTACGGATCACCCAGCCCACCCCCTCCGGTCGAATTCACTTGATCATACCCACCCCGCCCACATCACTGAATAGAGCATCAAATCATCATATTAAACGCAGAGTTGCTTCACCTATAACCTCAATGCTCACCAGGCATCGGCGCGAAGCTTCTAATACTCCAGCCGTAGATCGTGATCTTCACGTCTGTGGCTGTAGTCCTCCGGCCAGTTCAGGTGGCCGAGCTGAGAATGCCGGTGATCTCCTGCCCGGTGTGTGATTGGTCGATCTGCTGCCTCATGCCGTGGCCGGGCCTGCCAAGCCCGCGGCCTCACGCATGTTCCTCGCTCCGGCTTGGCGCCTGGGCGTTGCCGGTCATGGGCTGCCCGGATGTCTGCGGTGCCTTGCCCGCGCCGAGGTAACAGACCGCCGCACCGGTGACTACGGCT
This sequence comes from Streptomyces sp. P5F9, assembly GCF_057961495.1. Classification (NCBI taxonomy): domain Bacteria; kingdom Bacillati; phylum Actinomycetota; class Actinomycetes; order Kitasatosporales; family Streptomycetaceae; genus Streptomyces; species Streptomyces sp. P5F9. Next base: position 7,735 of record NZ_JBXVPZ010000354.1, read on the forward strand.
ACGGCGATGACTGCTGCGGACATACCGCTTATGAACGCCTCCCGGACGTCGTCGGCGAGTACGGCGCCCTGTGGGCCGAGGCGTTCCGCGACATGCAGGCCGAGTACAGGTGAGTCACGCACGGCCTCGGCGGCCGCGTCGGGCAGCCGATCGAGGTCCGCGGTGAGCGAAGAGCGGTAGACGCTGCCGAAGAGGGAGCCCATGAGGGCGATCCCGATGGCGGCGCCGACTTCGCGGGTTGCGTCGTTCACCGCTGATGCCACGCCCTGCTGCTCCTCGGGCAGCGACCCGGTGATCGCCGATGTGCCGGCGGTGCCGGTGAGGCCGATGCCGAATCCCGCCAGGAGGACGCTTCCGAGGAAAGGGAGATATCCGGACGTGACCGTGAGCATCGACAGGACGACCAGTCCGGAGCCGAGCAGCGCCAGGCCGCTCACCAGTACCGTCCGCATGCCGACCCGTCGGATGAGGACGGGGGCGGCCAGGGAGACGGGAATGACGACGAGGGCGACTGGGGCCAGGGCGACGGCGGCCTTCAGGGGGGCGTAGTCGAGAATGAGGCGCAGGTACTGCAGGCCGACGAAGAAGAAGCCGAAGAGGACCATGAACTGCACGGTCAGGGCCACGCTGCCTGCGGAGAATGCCCGGATGCGGAACAGGCGTGGGTCGAGCAGTGGTTTGTCGGTGCGCAACCCGATGAGGACGTAGCCGGTTGCGGCGAGGGCGGCGACGGCTAGTGCGGCGATCACCGGCGGTGTGCTCCAGCCTTCCTCGCTGCCCGCGATGAGCGCGTACACCAGGGCTCCGGGCGCCAGTGCGGTGCAGAGAGATCCGGCGGCGTCGAATCGGGGGGCTTGGGTGTCTTTCGATTCCGGAACCCACACAAGGGTTGCCAGGGCGGTGGCCGCGGCGGCGAGTCCTGCGGTGATGAAGATCGACCGCCAGGAGAACAGCTCCAGCAGCGCCCCGGAGGCGAGCAGGCCGAGGATGGATCCGGCGGCGGCGCAGCCGGACCAGATTGCCGCGGCCTGGCCGCGCAGGTGCGGGGGGTAGACGGCGGTGATGGTGGCCAGCGTGCCCGGCATCATCATCGCGGCTCCCAGTCCCATGACCGACCGCCATAGGATCAGCGCGGTGGTGCCGGAGGACTCCGCGGCGGCGAAGGCGGCAGTACCGAAGATGATGGCTCCCAGGAGCAGCAGGGCGCGTCGTCCCAGCCTGTCTCCCAGGGCTCCCAGTGGCAGGACCAGCCCTGCCAGGGCGACGGTGTAGCTGTCGACGATCCAGGTCAGAGAGTTCAGAGAGGCTGAGAGGTCGAGTCCGATGTCAGGCAGGGCCAGGTTCAGTGCGGACATCGATGCCGTGACGAGCATGAGCGCGAAGCACACGACGCACATGACGGCCCGGTGTGCCGGCGGATCGAGCTCGATCGCGGCTCCGGTCGACACGGTGGGGGGAGGGGACATACAGAAACGGCATCCTCACGTGCTGGCGGTGGAGTGCGGCACGGTTCACCCGCACGTGTGGTTGATCCCGCGTGCTTGCCCTGCCATGTGAGACGGCGGACGGGCTGAACTGCCGGTGGGGCACTGGTACACATCGGGCCCAACGGTGCGGTGATCCAGATTTGCGATCTGCGAAAGGGGCCGATATGCATGCAGGGCGGGCGAGGGAATGTCGGTCGTCGTCATGTCAGTTGTGCTTTTCCAGCTCCGCCAGGACGGTGGGGTAGACGTCGCGCGCGGACCCGGCGCCGATCCAGAGGTCCAGGTGCGCGTAACCGGGGACGGTGTCGTAGCGGTAGAGGTCCCCGCCGTGCAGTCGGCACAGTCGGTCATAGGTGCGGCGCAGGCCGACAGGCAGGCATTGCCGGTTCTCGGCGCCGGTCAGGAAGTGCATGGGCAGCCGGTAGGCGTCCTTGTTGTGCCAGTAGGTGTCCCGGCCGTGCGCGTCGCGCGCCTCCTGATGGCGGCACATGCGCGCGATGTGCGCCATGGCTGTCATGTCGGCGTCGCCGAAAGCCCCGGGGAGCGCCCCGAGGGCCACCTCGTCAAGGTTGGCCCAGGCGAACGGGTTTCCGTAGACGAAGGAGATACGGCGGGCCCAGGGGGTGGGGTACTTGTTCCGGAACGGCAGGATCCGCATCACGGCGTCGATGGCCCGGTCGACGCGGGAGGCGGGGTCGTAGCCGACGGGCAGGTGGGTGATGCCGAGCGCGCGCAGCACGTTCGGGACGCGTACGGCGCAGCGGAGGCGGTTGCCGGTATCGAGCACCATGTGTCCGGCGAGTGCCGAGAAGGTCGCGGAACGTACGCCTTCCAACCCGGCGCCGAGCGCCATGAACAGGGACAGCCCGCCGATGCAGTGCCCCTGCACCTGCACGGTGTCGGCCCCGGTGACCGCGCGGACGTGCGTGACGGCGGCGGGCCAGTCGCGCCGGGCGACATCGTCGATGGTGAACGGCCGCCGGCGCGCCGGGAGGCCGGTGCTGCCCCGGTAGTCGAGCAGCCAGACGTCGTAGCCGTGCTCGACGAGGTGGGCGACCCAGTTGCGGGGGGTGTCGAGGGCGTAGATGTGGGCGGGGTTGCTGTAGCCGGGAGCGACGATCAACGGGCCTTTGGTGCCGCCCCGGTAACGGGTGAGTTTGAGGGCGGTGCTGTCGGAGGCGGTGATCTCGTGGCTCTCGGGAG
>NZ_JBXVPZ010000355.1:0-10329 GCF_057961495.1 Streptomyces sp. P5F9
GAGCGGTGGGCGGGGGGAGGACCAGGTGGCAGCGGTCGTCGTGGGTCAGCAGGGTGCCGAAGCCGTCGCCGATCGAGACGAAGGCGGTCCACGGCGGGGTCACGACCGCCGCGGTGAGGGTGGCTGCCAGGCTGCCGGATTCCGCTGAACCCGTGTCCGCGCCCAACACCCCCGCTGTTGCCCGCAGATACTCCTCGACCACCCTTCCCCCGCGCCCCGCGATCCACCGGGTCCACGCCTCCGGCGTGTCCTCCGCGTCCGGTATCTCCTCCGCCAGCAGGCGGCAGGCGGCGTCGACCGCGATGTGGGCGCCCAGGGCGCTGCGGTCGCGGCTGCTCGCGCCGTCGGACACCGCCAGTACGGCCGTGTCGCCGAGGTCGACCGCCTTGAACGCGTCCTGGCAGCCCTGCGCGGCGGCGAGATGCGCGGTGCCCTGGACGGAGGCGCCCGCGATGATCACTTCAGGCCCCTCTCCATCTCCTCCATGCGTGCGCGCTTGGCGGCGAGGGTGTCGATCTGCTGGTGGATCTCGTCCGCGTCCTGGTCCGGGCCGCTCCGGTCGGAGCTCTGGAAGAGGATGTCGAGGATCTGGCCGAAGTCCAGGTTCGCCAGCTCGGTGGTGGCCTTCGGTGCCAGGACCCGGAGCATCGGCAGGTCGGCGCCGTGCACCCCGATCACCTGGAAGACCCACTCGCCGCTCTCCTCGCCCTGGCGCACCCGCCCCGCCGTACCCGCCAGGGCCGCCGCGTCCAGGGGACTTCCCTGGGCGTCGCTCGGCGCGCCGTCCGTCAGGACCCACAGGAAGGGACGGCGCACCGGTATCCGCTGTCCCTGGAGGGCGCGGTAGCGGGAGCGGGCCAGTTCGAGGGCCGTCTCCACGGCGTCCGTCAGCCGGGTCAGCCCTTCGGCCCGCAACGTGGGCGGATGCATGCGGTCCACCGGGACGAAGAGCCGGCCGGCGTCGGCTGCCCCCGGCCCGACCGGGACCAGACGGCCCGGGCCGGGATCGTAGACGCGCACCACCGAGTCGAAGGTGATGAGGCAGACCTCCACCCGGGTGCGCAGCCGCTCCTGCGCGCGGACCCCGTCGAACCAGCGGGTCAGCGCGGTGTTCAGCTCGTCGATCCGGGGGTGTTCCGCGGGGCGGCCCATGGACGCGGAGGTGTCGAGGAGCAGGACGACGGGCTGCCGTTCCTCGTATCCGGTCCCGAACTCGATGCCGTGGACGCTCATCCGGCCGCCGCCCCGGTGTCGTCGGCGTGGGCCACCAGCCGCTGCCGTCCGGGATCGTGGCGCACGGTGACGGCCGTACCCGGCGGCAGGCCGGGTGGCTCGGGAACCATGCGCAGCAGGACGCCGTCGACGAGTACGTACGTGTCCGGGGCGGGCCAGGTCACCGTGCGACCCGCGCAGCCGTGCGCCCACTCAACCATCCCCCTGGTCATACGGCCACGGTATGTGAAGGAGGCATCACCATGCGGGGTCCTTACGTGAATTGACACCGCGTCGGTATCGGCGCCTCCGGGGTGCGGGCCGCCCAGGGGCAAGGCTCCCCCAGGCTTTCCGCCTGAGCGACCCGCCCCTCAAGTCAAGCCGACCGGCCGGGCGCCGACCGGTCGCGCTCCGGGCGGGTTCCGGCCGGGATCCGCTCCACCACCCGGGCCGCCTCCGGGGTGCGGACGACGAAGTGCACGTCCCAGCGTGCTCCGCGCGCCAGTTCCGCCTCGACGGCGCTCCACACGGCGGCCGCGCTCACCCGGTACGGAAGCCCGCCGCGCCCGGAGCCGAGCAGCGGGAAGCACACCGAGCGCAGCGGTGGGCTGTGCCGGTCGTGCTCCTCGGCCAGCAGCGCGAGCACGCGCGAGGTGGCGCGGGTGACGTCGGCGGGCAGGACGTCGTAGTCGTTGGTTCCGGCCCGGGGCCTGGCCACCGCCGCGTGGTAGATCCGTCGTACGCCCTGCTCGGCCATGGCTCCTGAACCGGTCGCCGCCACCGTTCCCGGGACCACCGGACGTCCCGAAGTGCCGTGCCGGGACGTCCACTTGCGCAGCTCGTCGAGGACCGGGTCGTCCAGCAGGTCGCCGGTCACCCCGCGGACGGAGGCGGCCCGGCGCAACGAGGCGGAGACCGAGGACTTGTACGGCTCGGGCAGCGCGAGGTGCGTGTTGACCGGGGAGACCACCACGTCCACGTCCCGCAGCAGGTCGACGGGGTGGATGTGCAGGGTGAGGCGTACGGTCCGGTCGCCGGCCAGGACGTCCACGGACCGGTGGGTGCCGCCCAGCCCGTCGCCCTCGCCCGGCTCGTCGCCCCCTTCCTCCGCCAACTCCACGATGCGGTCGGCCACTTGCCCGAGCACCATCACCTCGTGGTGCTTGCGGAAGCGCTCCTCGCTCACCCGGTACACCTCGGCCGCGCGGGCCCGGCGGGAGGACGCCGCCCAGTCCCGGGTGCCCTGGGCCAGGCCCAGGGTGTACTCGGCGGCGGTCCGCAGCGTGCCCGCGTCGAGCCGCTCCACCGCGCGGCGCAGCAGCGCCTCCACGGCGCCCTCGCGGGTGCGCGCGGTCGTCAGGGCGGCCGCGGCCGACTCCAGGACGGGCAGCTCGCGGTCGCGGAGCCTCAGCAGTCCCGCCCGGCGAACTGCCTGAAGCTCCACGAGAATTGACGCGTGGTCCAGGGATGGCGGTGCCATGCGGTCAACGATGACACCACGTGTCACACGAGAACAAGCGGGCGACGGGATCAGCCGTCGACCGGCCCCCTGATCGCCGAACTGAGCGGTTCCAGCAGCTGGTTGGCCTCCTTGACGCCCTCCGGCGAACCGAGGTCCGGGATGTTGCGGTACGGCAGCGCTTCGAGCGGTCCGTCCGCGCAGTCCGCGAAGCGGTCCCCGAAGAGCACCATGGCCCGGCGTGACGGGTTCCGTTTCGAACCCCAGATCATCCCCATGGCCTCGGGCACCTGGGCACGGAGCTCCCGCGCCCAGTCCCGCGTCCACGCGTAGCGCCCCGGCCCCTCGCTCTCCAGCAGGTCGTTGTCCTGGCGTACGGCGGCCAGCGCCGCACCGGAGCACAGCGAGACCAGCCTCATCTCGCACCGGGTCCGCACCCCGTTCAGCGACCTGCCCCGCACCTGCGCCAGGGGGACCAGCCGCATACCGGTCCCGGAGTCCCGGTCGTGCGAGCGCAGCAGGGTCTCGGCCAGAGCGGTCTCCGCGTCCATCGCCGCGTACAGAAAGGGGTACGGGTCCTCGGGCGTGCTGTCGAAGCGGCCGGCCGAGGCGCCGTGCGGGTTGAACGGCCTGAACTCCCCGGCCGCGTAACGGGACTTGTGGATCCGCCACAGATGGGTACCGGCGGGCAGCACCTCCCAGTGCGGCCGGTAGCGGTACGCGGCGGGCGACACGGTCTCCTCGTGCATCAGTCGCCCTCCACCAACGCCACGGCCGCGCCCACGAGTTCGGTGTCCGGCCGGACACCGAGGAGCGCCGCGGGCGGTCCGCCGCCCAGCCAGGTGTTGCCGCTCAGCCACCAGTCGGCGGCCCCCCACGGGTCCGCGTCGGCCAGCAGCACCCGGTTGACCTCCAGGACGACCTCGTACGGCGCTCCGCCGGGCCTGAACTGGAACTCCGGGTAGCGGTAGCCGAGTTCGGGGTCGGGGAACCTGATCAGCTCGGGCGGTGGCGCCGAGTCGCGGTAGCGGTAGCGGTCGCGGACCTCGGCGGCCGACAGGGCGGGCGCCTGGAGCAGTCTGCGCTCGACGGCGGCGATGATGGCCGCGGTGTCGGGGCGCTGTGGCGGATCGGCCAGGAGCCGGGCCAGGACCTGCTGTATCTGCCGGGGGTCGGGGGGAGCGACGGGGGCCGTACCGACGAGCCGGACGGAGTCCAGCGCCTGCCGGACCGGATGGCCGAACGGCAGCGGCAACAGGCAGAGGCGTACGGCCTGGAGGGACCGGCGCACGCCCCTGACGTCGCCCGGCGGGGTGTCGGCGAGCGCGCGCAGGTGGGTGAGCAGGAGCTGGTACTGCTCGTCGGTCAGTGCGGCGCGGATGCTGTCGAGGTGTTCGTCGATGAGACCGAGCACCCTCGTCCCGCTGTCCTCGCTCGGGGTCATGCGGTCCCCTCTCCCCCGCCGGGGTGGCCCTGATGGATGAACGCGGCCCAGACGGCGGGCCGCCCGAGGTCAGGACGGCCGATGTCCAGCCGAAGGCCGTCGCTCAGACAGCCCGGATCCTTCCGGTCCGGGTCGAGCATCCACACCTGCGCGGCCCGCAGCGCGTCGACGGGGCTGAGCCCGGCCCGCAGATGGTGGTGGAACACCGCCATCAGCAGGCTCGTCGCGCCGTCCTGGGCCGTCCACCGCGTGCCCACGACATCCCGCGCGCCGCCCGAGACGAAGGCCGTGGTGAGGGTCAGCGCCTCGTCGTGGTCACGCGTGCTCAGGTCGGTCTGGCAGGCGCTCAGGACGATCAACGGGCCGTCCGGTGCCGCCTGTTCGGCGGGCTGCGGCCGGTCGAGCAGCCGGGTCACGGTGAGCCGGCCGATCTCCTCGCCGGGATCGGCGGGGGCTAGGTGCAGGGCCGACTCCGTCGGCCGTACCCCCGCCATGCCGTGCGTGGCCAGATGGACCATCGAGTGGTCCTGGGCGAGCAGGGCCAGCAGCTGGTCGGGTGTGCCGGCCGGCACCGAGTCGCGCGGGAGAGTGGCGAACTCGCCGTACAGCCGCGCCCCCGGGTAGAAGGCGTTGCGCAGTTCCAGCACCTCCAGCTCGGCATACGTCAGCGAGAGGCTCGGGTCCGCCACCATGGCCGGGGCCGAGACCGGATCGCGCGGCGCGCGTCCCGCCGTACGCAGGAACTGGCTGCCGGAAGCCGCGTAGCTGATCACCAGGGCCTGGCAGAGATAGTCGTACGGGGCGTCCGCGGGGAAGCGGGCCGCGTGCCAGGGGACGATCCCGAGACGGCCGCAGGGGACGAGGACGACCCTGGGCGTACGGCGGCCGGCGGCGTCGCCCGGGAGGTGCTCCTCCAGCCCGGCGAGGACATGGACGAACACCTCGTACGCCCAGTCGCACAGCTCGGACAGGGCCCCTTCCCAGGCCTGTTCCGCCCGCGGGTCGGCGTGGTCCGCGGAGCGGGCTTCGGCCGCGTCCAGGTACCGCTCCAGCGGGGCACTGTCCGCCTCGGAGAGCATGGGCAGCCCGCCCACGCCGATACCGATCTCGGGGCCCACGGCCAGCACCATGCCCGGGGCCTCGCCGTCGCTGCCCGGGACCAGATAGATCAGCGCGTCCGCGCCGGACTCGCCCACGCCGTCCGCCAGTTCGCGCAGGGTGGGGGTGGTCAGCAGGCTTCCCGGCTCCCGGTAGCCGAGGGCCTCCAGGGACTGCCGGCGCAGTTCGCTGGGGAGCCGCGCCGGCAGCTCGGCGCTGTCGGCGGCGCCGGACTTCCGCCAGGCGGCGGCGAGTTCGGGATGTCCGCGCTCCTCCAGCAGTTCCGGGACGGCCCGGGAGGTGGCCGCCGCCTCCAGCACCAGCGCCCGGCCCAGCTCCAGGGCGGCGACCGCGTCCTCCACCTTCCCGTGCGCGGCGGCCCACAGGGCGGCCCGTACGCCGAGGGAGGCGCCCTTGCGGGCGGTCGTCAGACGGTGTTCGGCGCCGTGCTGGAGGAGGACGTCGGCGGCGAGGGTGGCCAGGGCCTCGTTCGCCGCGTCGGTGGCGGCCGCCACGTCGGACTCGCCCTGCTCCCGGTGCCAGCGGGCGCGGTAGGACTCGGCGAGCGACCACAGGGACTCGGCGGCGACGCGCGGGGCCAGCCCCTTGCGGATGCGCTCGCGGAGCCGTTCCAGCGTGGTGATGGTGGCGTCGAGGTCCGCCGGTTCCCTGGTGACGCTGTAGCGCATGCCGAGGCGGTTCGCGCCGGTGTACAGCTGCTCGGTGGAGGCGTCCGGTGGGGGAACGTCCCGGTCCGGGACGACCGTCGTGTCACCGGCCAGGAGGGAACGCACGGCCGCGATGTCGGGAACCATGGCCTCCAGCTCCTCGGTCCCGATCGGGAGACCGCTGTTCCCCGCGGCCGTCCTGCCCTCGTCGAAGTCCGCGAGTCCGCCCAGGAGCAGCTCCCTGCCCAGGGCCGGCTCCCTGCCCAGGATGAGTCGGCCCAGCATGAGGCGGGCCATGGCACGCGTGATGAGGGCCGCGAAGCGGAAGTCGTGGTCCTCGGGGACGGACTCGGCCAGAGCCTCGGCCCTGGGCAGGAGGGCACGGAGCCGCTCCACGTCCTCGGCCTGCCCGGCGGTACGGACCTCCGTCATCAGGCCCATCACGTCCGCCATGATCCCGAAGCCGTCGGCCATGGGGATCGAGCTCTCCGACTGGCGCCGCAGGAAGCCGGTGATCGTGTCCGTGTGCGCGAGACCGAGTTCCTGGTCCTGGAGGGTGCCGCCGGCGCCTTCGCTCACGTTGAGCAGCAGGGCCATCATGCCTTCGAGGGCGTCCTTGTCGGGCGTGCCCTCCGGCAGCGCGTCGAACGCCTCGCGCAGCCGCCCGAGCTGCTGGTTCAGGGCGGCGGGATCGCCGCCGCCCGTCTGGTTTACGAAGTCCACGGACGTGGTGTTCACGGCCTGCAACGCGGTGATGAGCCGGCGGAAGTCGTCGGGGGTGCGGGGCGTGAACGGGACGTCGGAGGGGTCCGGGGCCGCGCTCGTGTCACCGGTGTCCGAGCCGGTGCCGGGCGGCGTGCCGGGGCCGGGAGGCGTGCCAGGGCCCTTCTCGGCGCCCGCACCACCGCTCATCGCCGTCATGAGGTTCGTCATCATCTGCCGCAGCTGATCGCTGCCCGGAGAACCGTCGTCGGGCACGAGGCTCGTGAACAGGTCGCGTATCCCCTCGGCCGAGGGATGCGCATGGAGGTCGCGCACCTGCCGCAGGCGCTCCAGGGTCTCCGCCGGCAGCGGGAGTTCGGCCGCCTCCGTCACCAGCTCCCGCACCTCGGCGGCGAAGGCGGTCATCCCGCCCGGCCCCTCCCGCATGATCATGTCGAACACGGCGGTCACGTCCGGCTCCGGCGCGAGCCCGCCCAGCATCTCCTGAAGCGGCATCGCATGCGAGAGCAGGAACAGCGCGGCCCACCGCCGGTCCTCGGTGGAGGCCGACGCCCCGGTCTCCGTGGCCGGATCCCGTACGTCCCGCAGCAGGGCGTGCGCCCGCTCCCGGTCCTCGGGCGTCCCGCCCCCGACGGCATGGCGCAGGGTGAGGGCACCACCGAGCCATACGGTCACCGAGCCGCGCAGCCCGGGATCGTGGTCCAACAGGCGGGCGAGCGCGTCGAGTTCGGTGACCGAGTCGTCATGGGCGCGGGAAGGCCGGGCGACGGTGTCCGGCGCCGGTATCAGCGCCTTCGCCCGCCCGACGGCCTCGTGGGCCCAGGCCCGCACCGCCTGAACGCCACCGGTCTCCTCTTCTTCCCCCACCGGTACTCCTCACGTCCCGAGGACATCGACAGTCCGTCAACAGTCCGTCCCGATCTCCATGATGACGACATGTCCGGCACCATGAAGCCCGATCACCGAGCTTTTCCGGCCGACGCCCGGTCAACACCCGGAACTCGCCCGGGACGCGCCCGGACCGGCCGGGGCGGAGCGGGCACCGGGGACGGTCGGCCCCGGCCGGGACACCCCCGAAGCTCCCGGATCCGCCCGCATCCCGCGCCGCAGCTGTCGCAGCCGTGCCCACAGCGCGTCGATCTCCGCCCGGGCGGCGTCGAGCGAGTCGCCCGGGCGGGGGACGCCGTCGTCCAGCCGCCGGAGTGTGCCGTAGAGGGCGCCGAGGGCGTGGGCGACCTCGCCGGACAGGGCGAGCACGGGGTCGGGCAGCCGCATCTGGGCCTCCGCGTACACGTCCCGGTGCAGATCCCGGGCCTCGGTGAGGCGTTGTCGTACGGCGTGCGGATCCCCCGTGCCGCCCAGGGCGTGCAACTGATCGGTGAGGGCGGCCAGATACTGCCGGGTGGCGGTGTTGAGGGCGACGTAACAGCTGCGCCGCTCCTCCCTTTCCCGGGCCCGCGTCTGTGCCTGTTCGGCCCGCTCCTGCTCACGCCGCCGGCTGAGCTCGGCCGCCCGCTGGGTGAGCAGCGCCGACAGCAGGGTCCCGGCCACCCCGACGATCGCCACGACCGGCGACCCCGCACCACTGACGTCCATCACCCTCACCCCCGTGTCGCCGTACACCTTCAGCGAACCGGCGCCGCCCCCGCCGGGGAACCCCACGACCGAGGACCGCCCGGCCTTCGCCCGCGTCCCGCCCACGCGGGGCCGACATCGGCCGGTGGACCAGGCGTCACGGCATCAGTCGGTCCGGGCGTGGCCCCGCACCACCTCCCGCAGCAACTGCTGGCCGGCCGCGCTCGCGCCCGCCAACCCGGCGAAGCCCGGGGCCAGGCAGTCGGCGAGGAGGGTGAGACCGCGGGCGTCCAGGACCGAGGAGGCTGCTGTGACGCCGGTCGAGGCGATGGCGATGGTGAAGCCGGCGGCCAGGACGGTCAGGGTCGCGAGGTGGAAGTCGTGGTCGAACTCGCGTGACTGCCAGTCGATGTCCGTGCCGGTGAGGGGGTACTGGCCGGGGGTGAGGCCGGTCAGCGCGGCGCGGGCCGCGTCCAGGCGGCTCGGGTCCGTGACGGTTGCCGTCAGCCGGCGTTCGTCTCCTGTGCCTGTGCCTGTGCCTGTGCCGGTCGGGACCCACGTCGTCGTGATGCCGAACAGGGCGAAGAAGCCGGCCACGGCCCGTCACCAGGGAGCCCAACATGCCCACCACCCACGGGCCGATGACCGACAGCGCCGCGAAGACCGCCGCGCAGCGGTACACCACCGCGTTGATGTCCCAACGGGCCTACGACCACCTGGCGCAGGCCCGCCGGCGCGCTGACCGTCACTATCAGGACCACGCCGGTGAGGACGGTGAGGAGGACCGGCGTGCCCACCCAGAGCTCGGATACGTACCCAACTGCCGCCCGCCACTGGGACGTTGGAAGCCAGTGGCAGCGACGTCGCATAGCCCAGCGCCCCCGGTACCGCTCCTGCCGTGGCCGTCAGTGCCGCCTCCGCCGCCGCCGTTCCCGCTAGGCGCCCAACATGCCCCGCCGCTAAGGCACTTCGCCTCGGACGGGCGACCGGTTCGCGCCTCTCACGTCGTCCTTTCGGCCGAGGCCGGGCGGCAACGGGCGCCCCTACGCTGCGAGTTGTGCGAGAACTGGACGATCAGCATCTGGGCGACGAGCAGACGCCCCTCTCCCGGCTGTCCCGCCGTACCGCGCTCACCGCGCTGGCCCTGGTCATGGCGCTGTTGTGGGTGCTCGACGTGGCCTCCGTCGTCACCACCGCCGGGCTCGAAGGGAACGGGGTCTGGTGGCGGGTGGTGCCCGGGGTCGTGGCCGCCGTGGCGCTGTTGCTGCCCGGTGCCGAGGTGCGCGCGTTGACCTGGGGTGCGGGGGTGGCCGTGGCGGTCTCCTGGGCGGTCACGGTGGGGCTGTTCGGGTCCGTGACGTCGACCTTCGCCGGGTGGGGCCTGCTGGAGACGCTGTGTCTGCTGCTCCTGTTGGTGCGTACGGCGAAGGACGTGCCGTCGCGCTGGGCGGCGGCAACTCTGGGCGCGGCGCTCGGTGTTGCCGTGATCGCAGCGCCGATGCGGTTGGACGTGAACGGGGTCGTCTTCTCCTTCCTGCTGACGTTCCCCACGGGTGCCGCCGTCGGGCTCGGCTGCTATCTGCGGAGCCTCGACGACCGCAGAAGGCGTGCGGTCGCGGAGGTGCGGCAGAGCGAGCGGCTCGAACTCGCCCGGGAACTGCATGACTTCGTCGCACACCACGTCACCGGGATCGTCGTGCAGGCGCAGGCCGCGCGGGCGATCCGGGAGAGCGCGCCCGAGCAGGTGGACGTGCTGCTGGGGCACATCGAGCGGGCCGGGTCCGAAACCCTGCAGTCCATGCGGAAGTTGGTGCGGGTGCTGCGCGAGGACGACGGCCGGGCGGTGCGGCCGGGGGATCTCTTCGCCGAACTCGGGGAACTGGTCGCCGCGTTCGCCGAACGTGACGCCCCCGCCACCCTCCAGGTCGCGGCCGAGGTGCGGCAGGCGCGGCCCGATCCCGAGGTGGAGACGTCCGTGCGGAACGTGGTGCGGGAGGGGCTGACGAACGTACGTCGGCATGCCTCGGGTTCGCCGTCGGTGTCCGTGCGGGTCGCGTTGGCGGGCGAGGGGGACGGGGACGGGCGGCGGCTTCGGGTCGAGGTGCACAACCCGCCGTCCTCGCGGCGGGCCGCGCCGAACGCCGAACCGC